>NZ_JBALMO010000170.1:4356-15078 GCF_036963345.1 Bacillus sp. JJ722 | reverse complement strand
CGTGTTTCCTTTATCTCGTACGAAGTGCTCCAGTTCATACGGCGTTGAACGGGCGCTCTGCGCTTTTGTTCTTAACTAGAACATGATTCGCATTCTTCTATTTCCGAGGAGGTGGATCGGACGTAATAGGTTGTTTTTAAGCCGCTTTCCCAGGCTTCTAGGTGATAATTTAATAGCTCAATTGCTTTAATTGTGTTACGAATATATAAGTTAAATGAAATTGCTTGGTCGACGTGCTTTTGTCGTTTTGCATTTTGTTTGATGCTCCAGGATTGATTAATTGTATTCGCGGATTTATAGAACCATGTCGTTGTCGCATTTAAATCAGGCGCTGTTACAGGAATACGATAATCTTTCTTTTCTTCTGAGTATTGTTTCTTGTAGATTGGGTCAATACTAGGTGTGCTTCCGGCGATGAGAGCTGTAGAAGCATTAGGTGCAACGGCTAATAAATAGCCGTTTCTTAGGCCGTTCTTAGCTACTTCTGCTTGTAGCAATTTCCAATCAAGCTCAGAGTCATTATTGTTATACCCTCTTTTCGTGAAATAAGCACCTGTTTCCCATTCAGAACCAGTAAACCCCGGGTAGTGTCCTTTTTCTTTCGCAAGCATCATACTCTCACGAATAGTATAGAAAGCAATTTGTTCATATAATGCATCTGCATAGGTGACTGCTTCATCGCTTTCCCATTTGATTTGTTTTAAAGCGAGTAAGTGATGCCATCCAAACGTACCCATTCCCACTGATCTGTATTTTTGATTTGTTAAAGCTCCTTGAAGAACAGGAATTGTATTTAAATCGATGACGTTATCTAGCATACGTAGTTGAATAGCGATAAGTCTTTCTAGTGCATCATCAGTTACTGCTTTCGCAAGATTAATGGAAGATAAATTACATACAACGAAATCGCCAGGAATTTTCTCCGTTACAATATGTCCGTCTTTCACATATTCTTCAATTCGAAGGGTTGCACTTTGATTTTGTGTTATTTCCGTACATAAATTACTGCAGTATATCATTCCTATATGAGAGTTAGGGTTCTTGCGATTAACCTCATCTCGGTAAAACATAAATGGTGTGCCTGTTTCTAATTGACTTCTCATAATGCTCTTCATAATATCAATAGCCGCCACTTTTTCTTTTGAGAGGGTAGGGTGGTTGATGCATTCTTCATATTTAATGCGGAATGAACCACTCCCTTTTTCTTCATCATAAAAATCTTCTAATGAGTAGCCCATTACTTTGCGCACTTCATGTGGATCGAATAAATACCAATCTCCTCGTGCATCCACTTGCTCCATGAAAACATCGGGAATACACACACCTGTAAATAAATCGTGTGTACGCATACGCTCATCACCGTTGTTCAATTTGACATCTAAAAAGGCAAAGATATCTTTGTGCCATACATCTAGATAAGCACTAATTGCCCCTTGCCGTTGTCCGAGTTGATCTACACTCACTGCTGTATTATTTAGTTGCTTCATCCAAGGGATAACTCCTGAAGAAGCTCCTTTAAATCCTTTAATATCGCTTCCGTGACAACGGATTTTGCCTAAATACACACCAATGCCTCCTCCGTTTTTTGAAAGGGTAGCAATATCTGTGTTGCTGTCATAGATTGATTCTAGGCTATCGTCCACTGTTTCAATGAAGCAGCTAGATAGTTGTCCCCATGTTTTTCCAGCATTTGATAGCGTTGGAGTAGCCGTCGTCATATAAAGACTGCTCATTGCCCAATAGGCTTCTTGAATATAGTGCAAACGTTTTTCTTGAGGCTCATCCTTCATTAAGGTCATAGCAATGATGATAAAACGTTCTTGTGGCAGTTCGAATACTAGTCCTTGATGACTTCTTGCCAAATAGCGATCAGCTAGCATTTTAATACCAATGTAAGTGAATAAATAATCGCGATCAGGGATGATATAAAAACTGATTTCTTCAATTTCTTGTGGCGTATAGCTCTCTAATAAACTTTTATGATAAATATTCTTTTCTGTTAAAAGCTTGAGTAGCTCAAAGAGAGAGCCGTATCGTTGCTTTGCATCGTAATTTCGATTGATGCTAGCTTCTTTGTAGAGTGTTTGTATATACAAACGTGAAGCCGCATTGCTCCATTCAGGTTCTTCTGTTGAAACATAAGAAAGAGCTTCTAGAATAATTTGTTGATAGATTGTTGGCTCATCATTGTAATGCTTTACTAATGGTTCTAGCTTCTCTTCAAGAAGGTGAATAGGAAGCTTAGGAAATGCTGTACGTAATTGTCGTAGTTCATTGTAAATATTTTCGTATGTTTCGTTTTTTTCTAATTCAATCATTTCATCTGTTCTCCTTTTTCATTCAATTATTAATACTTAGAATAAGAGCATAAAAAAATCCGCTACCTATAGGAGCGGATTTAAAACGACATACAAATATATAAGGAGAATTCCTTTATAAAAAGTCGTTTCAACTCTCAATCCCCGAAGAAAGAAACAATTAGTTAAAGGTGGCAGGTCTCCTGGCTATGCTTCATCCTACACGAATGCCTTCCCATATATGAAGATCAACAATCATCTTCTCTATATAGTGGTTTCATTCTATCGTCAGCAATTACAGTTGCGGGAACAGCTCCGGATTCTCACCGAATTCCCTATTAAGTCCTAAAATAGGACACCACTTTTAAACACAATATATAGTTTTGTTTTGTTTGGTAAATACTAAATGTTGTGTTTAATACTACCATATCTATTAGCTTTTAACAAACATAATACATCTGCATTTTATCAAAAAAATATTTAAATAATAAGGATCATTATTACCAAAAAATATATTAAACAAATTGAGATTTTTCTATTGCAGTTTTTGATAAATCTTGTATAATATCTAGTGGTAAAAGTAAACTTAAAGTAATGTAATAGTAAACAATAGTTACTGGAAGTTTACTAACTTTAAACACGATTGAGGTTATACAATCATGCAAATCGGTAGGAAAATAAAAAATTTACGACTGAAAAAAGGTCTTACGCAGGAAGAATTAGGTGAGCGTACAGATTTAAGTAAAGGTTATATTTCCCAGTTGGAACGAGATTTAAGTTCACCGTCCATAGAGACATTTTTCAATATTATTGAAGTATTAGGTTGTTCACCAAAGGAGTTCTTTAATGAAGAAGATCATATTCAAAAGGTGGTCTATGGTGAAGAAGATCAAACATGCTTTGAAGATGAAGAGAGAGGATATCATATTCAATGGCTTGTGCCAGAGTCTAATGAGAAAGAAATGGAGCCGATTATTCTCACTTTTGAAGAAAAAGGTGAATTTAAAGTATTTGAGCCATCCCTTTCTGAAACGTTTGGCTACGTCTTAGAAGGTAAGATAAAAGTAAACTTAGGAAAAAGAGAATACTATGCTAAAGCAGGAGAGGCGATTTACTTTGGAGCTTCAGATGAGCATCAAATTGTAAATGAATATACTGGGAAATCGCAATTGATACTTGTAGCAACAGATTCTTATTTATAGAAAAACCTACATTAATGGGGAATAATGATAAAGGAGACAGACATGACAGAACAAACTATTATTCGCTTTGAGGGCGTAACAAAGCAATTTGATGATGACCCACCTGTATTGAACAATGTTAGTTTTGAAATTGAAAGAGGGAAGTTTTATACGCTACTTGGACCTTCGGGCTGTGGAAAGACAACCATTCTGCGATTAATTGCTGGATTTATGAGCCCGTCTGAGGGAGATATTTATATTAATGGTAAACTGGTGAACAATATTCCTGCGAATAAACGCCAAGTAAATACAGTATTCCAAGATTATGCACTGTTTCCACATTTAAATGTTTATGAAAATGTTGCATTTGGCTTACGAATTAAGAAAATGAATAATAGCGCGATCGACCAAAAGGTAAAAGAAGCACTTCGCTTCGTAAACCTTGCTGGTTATGAGAATCGAGAAATCAGTGAGATGTCAGGTGGTCAACGACAACGTGTGGCAATTGCTAGAGCGATTGTTAATGAACCAGAAGTAATTTTACTAGATGAACCACTATCTGCACTAGATTTGAAGCTGCGTACGGAAATGCAATATGAGCTTCGAGAATTACAACGTAGATTAGGGATTACGTTTATCTTCGTTACCCACGACCAAGAAGAAGCGTTAGCGATGAGTGATGAAATCTTCGTTCTAAATAGTGGTAATATTGAACAAAGTGGTACACCATTAGATATTTATGATGAGCCAATTAACCGCTTTGTTGCTGACTTTATTGGTGAATCGAATATCGTTGAAGGGCGAATGATTGAAGATTATTTAGTTGAATTTACTGGCAAGCGCTTTGAATGCGTGGATGGAGGATTAAGTCCAAATAAAGCGATTGAAATCGTAATCCGACCAGAAGATTTAGAAATTACGACACCTGAAAAAGGAAAAATTCAAGTGAAAGTAGATACACAATTATTCCGTGGCGTTCACTATGAAATTTCTTGTTATGACAGCGATGGTAATGAGTGGCTTGTCCATTCAACGAAGAAGGCTACAGTAGGTGAAGAAATCGGCTTATTTTTCGAGCCAGAAGCAATTCATGTAATGGCTCCAGGTGAAACAGAAGAAGAGTTTGATGCACGTATCGAGGCATACGAAGAGGCAGACCATGAAGAGTAATCGAATATTATATGCGATTCCATATTACGCATGGATGTTATTGTTTGTAATTGCGCCGATTGTTTTAGTGTTGTACTTCTCGTTTATTGATATAGAAGGTGGATTTACACTTGCTAATTATCAGAAATTCTTTACACCTGTTTATTTGAAAATGACGCTTAGTTCATTTTGGTATGCTTTCTTAATCACTGGTTTTGCTTTATTAGTGGCCTATCCAACAGCATATTTATTAACAAAAACAAAGCATAAGCAGTTATGGTTATTACTTATTATTTTGCCATCATGGATTAATCTTTTATTAAAGGCATATGCTTTCATGGGTATTTTCGGAACATACGGACCAATTAATGCTTTTCTAGAAGTGATTGGTATTGGAAATACACAAATTCTATTTACGGACTTTAGCTTTGTATTTGTTTCTGTATATATCTTTATTCCGTTCATGATTTTGCCGATTTTCAATGCGTTAGAGAAAATGAATCCTTCACTTGTATATGCATCATTAGATTTAGGTGCTTCAAGTTGGACGACGTTCAGAAGTGTTGTTTTTCCTTTGACACTAAATGGAGTTAAAGCAGGGTGTCAAGCTGTATTCATCCCGGCGTTATCGCTATTCATGATCACAAGATTAATTGCGGGTAACCGAGTAATTACGCTTGGGACGGCAATTGAACAACATTTCCTTGTAACACAAGACTGGGGAATGGGAGCGACAATCGCTGTATTCTTAATCATTATTATGTTTATCATCATGATTCTTACTGGAAATCGGAAGCGAGGGATGAAAATTGAAAAGAAATAGTAAGCTATCTACTATTTATTTGGCAATTGTATTTATCATTTTATACGCGCCGATTTTCTATCTGATGTTTTACTCCTTTAATAGCGGTGGCGACATGTCAGGCTTTGAAGGTTTCACTTTGGATTTTTATAAAGAGGTACTTCAAGATACTCGGCTTCTTATTATTGTGTTAAATACTTTGGTAATTGCTCTTTTATCAGCGGCAATTTCGACAATTATCGGTGTGTTAGGTGCACTATCGATTATGTACGTAAAGAATATTAAGATGAAGAATACAATGCTATCGCTTAATAACGTATTAATTGTTAGTCCTGATGTTATTATTGGTGCTTCATTCCTAATTCTCTTTACAATGATTGGAATTAAATTAGGCTTCACTTCTGTATTGCTTTCACATATTGCTTTCAGTATTCCAATTGTAGTTATTATGGTATTACCAAAGTTACAAGAAATGAGTGCGACGTTAATTGATGCGGCCCTTGATTTAGGTGCAAGTAAATGGAACGTCTTAACGAAAGTTGTTATTCCGTTTATTACGCCAGGTATATTTGCTGGTTTCTTTATGGCATTAACCTATTCGTTAGATGATTTCGCGGTAACATTCTTCGTAACAGGTAATGGATTCTCAACACTTTCAGTTGAAATTTATTCTCTAGCAAGAAGAGGTATTTCGTTACAAATCAATGCGTTATCGACGCTTATTTTCTTATTCACAATTGTATTAGTAATCGGTTATTACTTCATTAATCAACGCAATAACCGTTCGAAAGGAGTGAGTATAAGAAAATGAAGTCGATCACAAAAGTATTTATTCTCGTTTTTGTCGTTTCGTTCGGTCTGTTATTTTGGATTAATAGATTGAATGCATCAGAAGGCTATTCTGGTGATAATACGATAACTGTATATAACTGGGGAGATTATATTGAACCAAAACTAATTGAGAAGTTTGAAAAAGAAACAGGATATAAAGTTATTTATCAAACGTTCGATTCAAATGAAGCGATGTTGACGAAGATTGAACAAGGTGGAACAACATTTGATATTGCGGTTCCTTCTGAATACGCGATTTCAAAGATGAAAGAAGAAGACTTGTTGCTTCCAATTGATCATAGTAAGATTCCGAATTTGAAATATATTGATAAACGCTTTTTAGATTTATCATTTGATCCGAAAAATAAGTATTCGATTCCTTATTTCTGGGGAACAGTAGGAATTGTTTATAATCCTGAGCAGTTAGGTGGAAAGAAAATTACAAGTTGGAATGATCTGTGGGATAAAGATTTACGAAATGAAATCCTACTAGTTGATGGAGCTCGGGAAGTAATGGGTATGGGGCTTAATACTTTAGGCTATTCTTTAAATGATGTTAACAAGGCGCATTTACAAGAAGCGAAAGAGAAGCTAGATACACTTACACCAAATGTGAAAGCGATCGTTGGTGATGAAATAAAAATGTTAATGGCCAATGAGGAAGCTTCTGTTGGAGTTGTATGGTCTGGTGATGCTTCTGAAATTATGTATGAAAACGAAAAGTTAGAATATGTAGTGCCAAAAGAAGGCTCTAACTTGTGGTTTGATAACATTGTTATTCCGAAAACGGCAAAGAATATTGAGGGTGCCCATGCATTTATCAATTTCATGCTTGATCCAGAAAATGCCGCTCAAAACACGGATTATGTTGGATACTCGACACCTAATGTTGGTGCACTAGAGATTTTGGGAGAAGAAGTAGCTGGTGATGAACGTTTCTATCCTGGCCCTGAATTGACAGAAAAACTAGAGGTTTACGAGAACTTAGGTAAACGTAATTTGGCTTATTATAATGAGCTGTTTTTAGAATTTAAAATGCATAGTAAATAACAAAAAGCTTCAATGGGAAAAGAATCCATTGAAGCTTTTCTTATTTCATAGCATCTGATTTAACAATAGGTTCGATAAGTACTTGATCAATTCGTTTTCCGTCTAAGTCAACAACTTCAAATGAGTAACCTTGGCAGGTAACACGACTACCTCTTTCGGGTAAGTCACCAAGTAAATAAATGAGCAACCCGGCTACAGTATGATAGGAGGATCGGTCTTCATCAGGTAATGGCTGTTTCAATTGAAGAGCTCGTTTCAAATCATCAATATGTAATAATCCATCTGCTAGGAATGTTCCGTCATGACGTAATACTAATTCAGGTTGTTCTTCTTCAACAGGAATTTCTCCAACGATTGCCTCGAGAATATCAAAAAGGGTAATCAATCCGAGAAAGCCTCCGTACTCATCTAGGATGAATGCAATACCACTTCTGTTTTTTTGCATCAATTGTAGGACGATACTGGCATCCATTGCTCTTGGAACAACTAATGGCTGTTTCAGTTTTGTCATTAAATCTTGCTTTTGCTGTAATGGTAGTTTAGTTAAGAGTTCTCGAACTTCAATGAAACCTACGAAATCATCTAAGCTTCCGCGACCTACAGGTAGTTTATTATGTTTACTATTCTTAATAGACTGTGAAATTTCATCAATGGGATCCTCTATGTCAATCCATTCTAGTGTCGTACGTGGTCGCATCAATTCATAAGCCCGTTGGTCATGAAAGGCAAAAACACGCTCTACTTGTTGAACTTCATCGTGTTCAAAAGCACCTTCTTGTGCTCCTTTTGAAAGCAATTGTTTAATTTCGAATTCCGCTTCTTCAGTTGAATGTTCTTGCTTTAAGCCGAGGAAGCTAAATAAAAACAAAGTTGATTTAGACAATATCCAAATAAATGGACGCATCACTTTAGAAAAAGCATTCATACTTGAAATGACAGCCATAGAAACGCGCTCAGGAGCGACGATCGCAATTCGTTTTGGTACAAGTTCACCAATAATTAACGAGAGATATGTGATAAGTGTGACTACAATGATATAACTTACTGAATATGCATATTCTCCGCTTAACCCTAATCCGCTTAATATTTCAGCAAGGGGGGCAGATAGGCGAGCTCCCCCGAATGCCCCATTAATAACACCGATTAATGTGATACCTACTTGGACGGTTGAGAGAAGATCAGTAGGATCTTTTAAGTAATGAAGTGCTAGCTTGGCACTTCGTTTACCCCGGTTAGCTTCATACTGTAATTTAGAAGGATTTGAAGATATGAGAGCTAGTTCCGTCATAGCGAAAATACCGTTAAACAGAATAAGTAATAGTACGGTTGAAAAATCAATTAACCAGGAAGAATCCATAGCTTTCATCACCACCGGTTCTTTTTATTATTATTGTATAAGATTGAAAAGGTATTTTGTTGTTCAAAAAAAGGCTAAATCGTATCATATAACGATTTAGCCTTTTTATTTAATTAGCTCTACTAATTATTTACGGATTTTCTCAATTTCATCCGCTACAAATTGAACTTGTGTACCAACAATTACTTGGATGCTTGTTGCACCAACAACGTTGATTCCTGGTACGCCAGTAGATTTAATTTTTTCTTTATCTACTTTATCCATATCTTTTACTTCTAAGCGTAGACGAGTAATACAGTTGTCTACAGAAATAACATTTTCGTCTCCACCTAAACCATCATAGATTACAGCAGCCATCTTAGCGAATTTTTCATTGCCAGATTTCTGATCAGTAGCTTCTTCATTGTTATCGTCTTCTGGATCTCCATCTTCTCTACCTGGAGTCTTAAAGTTGAACTTAACGATTAAGAAACGGAATAAGAAGTAGTAGATTAAACCGAATACAAGACCTTGAACTAATAACATGTATGGTTGGTTAGCTAGTGGTAATCTTGAACTTAAAACAAAGTCTACAAGACCCGCACTGAAACCGAAACCTGCGGTCCAGTGGAATAGAGCAGCGATTGCTAAAGAAAGACCTGTTAATACAGCATGTACAAAGTATAATGCTGGTGCAGAGAACATGAATGCGAATTCAAGTGGCTCAGTAACACCAGTGAAAAATGCTGCAAAACCAGCAGCGATGAATAATGATGCTGCTTGTTTCTTTCTTGATGATTTAGCTGTGTGGTACATAGCTAAACCAGCTGCAGGTAAACCGAACATCATAACTGGGAAGAAACCAGCTTGATACATACCAGTTACACCTTTTTCACCTGTACTTGCCCAGAAGTTACCGATATCATTGATACCTGCAACGTCAAACCAGAATACAGAGTTTAATGCATGGTGTAAACCCGTTGGAATTAATAAACGGTTGAAGAATCCGTAAAGACCAGCGCCCAAAGCACCTAATTTACTGATTGCTTCCCCGAAGTTAACTAAGCCAGAGAATACGATTGGCCATACGAAGAATAAGATAGCAGAAACAACTAACATCGAAACCGCTGTCATGATAGGTACGAGACGCTTACCACTAAAGAATGCTAAAGCATCTGGTAATTTGGTATCACTAAATTTGTTGTACATAATTGATGCAACGATACCTGAAATAATACCAACAAAGGCATTGCCGATTTTAGCGAAAGCAGGATCTACTGCTTCTGGATCAATGCTTTGTAGCATTGCTACTACATCTGTGCTGAGTAAAGTAGTAATTACTAGATAAGCAACTAAACCACTAAGCGCAGATGAACCATCCTTGTCTTTCGACATACCCAAGGCTACCCCAACAGCGAATAGGATTGGTAAATTATCGATAAGTGAGCCACCAGATTTAATTAAGAAAGCAGCGATTGGGCTGTCTGCACCCCAACCAGTTGGGTCAATCCAATAACCGATACCCATTAATATAGCAGCCGCGGGTAATACCGCTACTGGTAACATCAGTGAACGACCAAGTTTTTGAAGATACTTCATCATAATGGAAATTCCTCCTTTAATGTTTGCTACAAGCAAGTAACATCATGCTATTAAATTCGCGCAAATTAATAATTTCTTGCAAGCTCGTTTGAATTAATAACATTAGAATTACTTTAAGAGATGTTTGAAATTATTACTAAAAATAATCTTTAAGCAATATAAACATATTTTTTGTGCGTTTTTTATTATATCAGGATAATTAGTGGTATAGACCGATTTGTTAGTGATTTATTATGTCTATATTGTGAAAGAATAATTTTGAAATGTAGGTAATTGTTGTGATAATAATCGCTTGCAAGAAAGATTTTTTTAAGGAAAAAGTATGAAGTTTACATATATTGTGGTAAGTCAAGTGGGTTTTTATGTAAATAATATTATTTTAATATTATTAAAATAATTCAAATAATTATAAATCTGATGAATGTTTGTAAAAAATTTCTAAAATAGTTAGCTTGACCTTTCGTTTTTATCATA
>NZ_JBALMO010000170.1:259-4349 GCF_036963345.1 Bacillus sp. JJ722 | reverse complement strand
CATAATATAATTTCGAGTATTATAAAAAAATATCGAATGAGCGATGAAAAGAACCCATTAAGCCGGTCTCCCTGTTAATAGAGAATCAGTGGTTGGTGCAAACTGATACAAAGATTAGGCGAATTTCACTCTTGGAGCTCTCTTTATATTGCATCCTAGGCAATGTAATATAAAGACGGATTAAACCGTTATTTTATGAAGTGGGAAATATTATTGTTTCCAATTAGGGTGGTACCGCGTGATAAGCCACGTCCCTATCTTTTAGATAGAGACGTGGCTTTTTTGTGTCTATCAGATTCCCTAACTTCTTAATGAATGATAAATTAAATCAACGAGATTGGATGGATTCTTATGCAGAATACTGAGCAATGGTCATCGAAGATAGGCTTTATTTTAGCTGCGGCTGGATCGGCTATTGGTATAGGTGCGATTTGGAAACTACCGTATGTTACAGGTGTTAGTGGAGGAGGAGCTTTCTTTCTTCTTTTTATACTATTTTCTTTGTTAATTGGATTTCCATTACTATTAGCAGAATTTATTATTGGGCGAAGCACACAGAAGGAAGCCATTAGTGCGTATGAATTGCTTGCACCTAATACGAATTGGAATTTGATTGGTAAGCTTGGCGTATTCACATGTTTTCTTTTATTGTCCTTCTATAGTGTAATTGGTGGTTGGATTGTTATATATCTTGTGAAAGGATTATATGGAGGAGTCATTGGTGATGGTACACAATATGGCGAGCTTTTCAATGCTACCATCAGTAATCCTTTGTTAACGGTTATTGCACAAGGTGTATTTTTAGCAATTACAATCTTTGTTGTAGCGAAAGGTGTTCAAAATGGTATAGAAAAAGCAAGTAAGATTTTAATGCCTGCCTTGTTCCTTTTATTTATTATTTTAATTATTCGATCACTTACATTGGATAATGCAATTGAAGGAGTAAAATTCTTCTTAGCTCCTGATTTTTCACATATCACTTCAGAAAGTATTCTATTCGCAATGGGGCAAGCTTTCTTCAGTTTAAGTGTTGGTGTATCAGTTATGGTTACGTATAGCTCCTATTTATCTAAGAAGGAAAGCTTGATTCAACCAGCGATTTCTATTGTATCAATGAACTTAATAATCGCTTTATTAGCTGGCTTAGCTATTTTCCCAGCGGTGTTTTCATTAGGATTAGAGCCAGCTGAAGGACCTGGATTGTTATTTGTAGTGTTGCCTTCTGTTTTTGATCAAATCGTTTTTGGGGAAGTGTTCCTTGTTTGCTTCTTAGCATTATTCTTATTTGCTACTTTAACTTCAGCATTCTCGATGTTAGAAATCATTGTTGCAGCTGTTGTGAAAGGTAACGATGATAAGCGTAAGAAATTTGCCGTTTTTATTGGGGTGTTGATTTTCGCAGTAGGTGTTCCATCCGCATTATCATATAGCGTTCTAAGTGATGTAACCATATTTTCGAAAAGTATTTTTGATGCAGCAGATTTCTTAGTAAGTAATATCTTGATGCCGCTAGGTGTATTTTTAATCTCCATCTTCGTATCATGGAAGGTAAAGAAGAATATATTGCAAACAGAGCTGCTTTCGCATTCTAGATTTGGCTCAACTGCTTTTAATGCTTGGTTCTTCATTATGAGATATATTATTCCTGTAGTTATTGTTATAGTATTTTTAAATAGTATCGGTATTATATAATATAGAAGAAACTCATCTTTAATCCGTGCCACTTTACGTGTTATATGTAAGGTGGCCTTTCTTTTTCAACAAAATTAATTTTAAAATTGCTATTAATTTGTAAACATTTCAAAGATTTTAGTTTAAAATGAAAAAGGTAGTCTTTTTTTGTAAGATTATAATAGTAAATACTTAATTGGGGGATGTAAAATGACTTTCCGGATACAGCCATTGCTTGGAATCTTTAGACCGGAGAAGTATGGCTATCAATTGAAGGAAGCGGAAGCCTTTAGAGGATACAAGCGATTTATCGCGCTTCTCTTTTTTGTGAGTTTATGTACATATGGCGTTAGTGCTGGGTTTGGAATAGGAACTGAATCTTTATCCAAAGAGATGACTAATTGGACCAATGGTGAATTAGAAGCTCGTAAGCAGTTGTTTTTTGTTGGTAGACTATTATTAGGATTATTGATTCCGTGTGTATTTTTATTTTTGAGTGCCCTATATTATTGGTGTTTCTCAAATGGTTCGTATAAGAAGCATGTCATTATCCAAATGACTGCGTTTAGTATCTATTTGCTAGAGCAAATCATTCAAATTCCGATGTTTGTTTTATTACATATCGATGCAACATCCAATCCATTATCGTTAGGCATCCTTGCGCAGTATGTAACGAACAAGGAGATTATTATACAATTCTTTAGTGAAATAACGATTTTCCAAATTAGTATGATGATTGTTGTCATTTATTACTTGCGTAAATTAACAGAATTGACGAAAAAACAAGTAATTTCAATTGTTATTTTGTTATTTGTATTTTATTGGGCTATGTCTAGTCTGTTTTCTTATATAAAAATTGGTGTCTTTTTTTAAGGGGGAAAGAGCAGCGTGAAAAAAAAGTGGAAAATAACTCTCATCTCTTTGCTTACCGTTGCCTTTATTGGAGGTAACCTTTTTCTCTTATTTAAAGAAAGCAGTAAAGCAGATCGAGTAACATACATCAAAGAATGGACAAGAGTTCAAAAAGATGATGTCATAGAAACCTTCCAAACAAAAGGTATCGTGCAACCAGAAACGGAGCACGGTGTATATTATGATGAACAACAAGGACCTTTTGCTTCATTCCTTGTTAAAGAAGGAGATACAGTTTCAGCTGGTTCGGCTTTATTTACATATAGCTCTAAAGAATTAGAAGATGAGAAAGCTGAAGTAGAAGCTGAAATTACACAAATACAAGGTGAATTAGATGGTGTAAACGAAGAAATAGCGGAACTAAAGAAACTAGATACACCATCATCAACTAGTGGAAATACATCCACTGCTGGCGATAAAGATTTAAAGATTGAAGTTAATGTAGATGTTACTAGCGGTGTGGAAACAGATATTGAAAAAGCGATACTAGAAGCAGAAAGAGAAGCGAGTAAGCTAGAAGCAAAATTAGCGAAATATGAAAGTCAATTAAGTCGAATTTCGGATAAAATTAGTGAAACAACGGTTAACAGTGAAGTGGAAGGCCAGGTTGTTGCTATTAATAAAGATATACAGAACCCCATTATTACAATAGCATCAAACACATTAGCAGTTGAAGGTGAATTAACCGAGTTACAAATGAAAAAAGTTGCTGTAGATCAGCAAGTGAAAATGTATTCATCTCTTCACAAGCAAGACTATGAAGGAAACATTCAACAAATTGTTTCATATCCTAAAGGTAATCCGAGTGTGGATAAAGAGACGAAATATCCTTTCATAGTAGGAATGAACGATGCTGATGAACAATTGTTACCAGGTGCAAAGCTTAGTATGAAGGTTATAGTAAATGAAGCAAAAGATGTACCGGTTATCTCAACAAAGTCAACATTCAAAACAGGTAAGAAAATGAATGTGTATCAACTTAATGAAAAAGGTCTCGTTGAAAAAAAGAAAATTACTCCAGGTCTATCTTTTGAAGGTGATCAAGAAGTAATCAAAGGGGTTAAGGTAGGAAATCTTATTGCTGCTCAACCTAAAAAAATACAAGCAAATAATTCTGCATTCATTACACCAATGACAACAACAAAGATTCAAAAATATAATTTAAAACAATTATCGAAAAAGCAAATAGCAAAATATTTGTTAATGGGTGTTTTCGAGAAATAAAAGGACGACTCTGATTCATTTTATGGATCAGAGTCGTTTTTTATTTTGTTGTTTAGGAAATTATAAAATAATTCGTTGTTGATAACTTTAAATAGAGTGATTCTACGTCCAGCTCCAAGCACCCAACGCCTAGTGAACTTCACACTTCTTCTTACGATAAGTCAACTATGAAATGCGGAATCGGCCCGTTTAGCCCCGCTGTCATAAGACGAATCACACAGGAAATCCTGATTTCCGAAGTGATTTGGCTTATGACACGAGGGGCTGGCCGATGAAGCTAGAC
>NZ_JBALMO010000170.1:0-179 GCF_036963345.1 Bacillus sp. JJ722 | reverse complement strand
CAGCTCTCAGTAGGAAATCTGGTTTTGATTTCCGGAAGAGAGATGGCTTATGACCTCGAGGGGCTGGCCGTTGAAGCTAGACACATCGAATCGCTTATCAGCTCTTCGTGTTTCCTTTATCTCATACGAAGTGCGTAAGTCTCATACGGCGCTGAACGGGCGCGACTTTCGCTTTTGTT
>NZ_JBALMO010000169.1:0-6818 GCF_036963345.1 Bacillus sp. JJ722 | reverse complement strand
AAATGAGAATTTATATTTTTAGATTTTAAGATATATGCAATTAAGGAGGATTACCAATGGGAGCGGAACAAAGACCTAAAGTAACCGTTTGGAATAAAATATATGAACATATTGAATTGATTGCGGCTCTAATAAGTGGCGTTTTGATTTTGACAGGTTGGATTTTGTCTGAAAATAATTTAGAAGCTGCTTCAATAGTGATATATATATTGGCATTCGTTATTGGTGGATACGCGAAGGCTAAAGAAGGAATAACGGAAACGATTGAAGATAAGAAATTAAACGTGGAAATATTGATGATTTTAGCAGCAATAGGATCAGCCTTTATTGGGTATTGGACGGAAGGGGCTATTCTAATCTTTATCTTCTCCTTAAGTGGTGCCCTTGAGACTTATACAATGAATAAAAGTCATAAGGAAATATCTGCTTTAATGGATTTACAGCCTGAAGAGGCTATGCTTGTAAATCATCAAGGTGAAGAGAAAATGGTAGCAGTCTCAGAGTTGAAGATTGGAGACCATATATTAATTAAAGCTGGGGAACGGGTACCATCAGATGGAATGATAATTCAAGGTAGTACCAATATTGACGAAGCAGCTATTACGGGTGAATCAATACCAGTTATAAAAGATGTAAATGATGAAGTCTTCGCTGGAACCGTGAATCTGAGAGGAACAATCATTGTTGAAATTACAAAAAAGCAAGAAGAAACATTGTTCCAGAAAATTATTCAACTTGTTCAATCAGCGCAAAGTGAGAAATCACCTTCACAATTATTCATTGAGAAATTTGAAGGGACTTATGTAAATATTGTATTAATTGTTGTTGGAATAATGATGTTTTTACCACATTTTGTATTGGGATGGAGTTGGAATGAAACCATCTATCGTGCAATGGTAATGCTAGTTGTAGCATCACCATGTGCGTTAGCTGCATCTATTATGCCAGCAACACTGTCTGCTATTTCAAATGGTGCACGAAGAGGAATCCTATTCAAAGGTGGCGTTCATTTAGAGAACTTAGGAAATTTACAAGCCATTGCATTAGATAAAACCGGTACACTAACAAAAGGGAAGCCAGAAGTGACAAATGTAGTATTTAGAGATGATCTGTCTAAAGAAATATTTCTCCAACACATCGCTTCAGTAGAGAAATATTCTAACCATCCATTAGCTCAGTCTATAGTAAAGTATGCTGCCAAACACAGCTCATTAGATTTAATAAAACCTACATCATCGGAAGATATTTCAGGATTTGGAGTTAAAGCTAATTTACAAGGTGTAGAGTGGAAGGTTGGAAAAGCAGATTTTGTTGGAATCGAAGAAGCAAATAAGTTTCAAAATGGAATTGCCAAAAAATTAGCTGCTGAAGGGAAAACGATCGTCTTTGCTTGTGATGATCAAGGTATTGCAGGGTTAATTACATTAAAAGATACAGTGCGTCAGGAAACAATTAATGCGATTGAGAGACTTAAATCAGTCGGTGTCTATACATTCATGTTAACTGGTGATGGAAAAGCAACTGCACAAGCTATAGCGGATGAAAGTCATGTAGATGGGTTTGTTGCTGAATGTTTACCGGAAACGAAAGTAGATGAAATTAAAAAGTTGAAAGCCAAATATGGTACAGTGGCGATGGTTGGGGATGGCATTAATGATGCTCCCGCTTTGGCAACAGCTTCAATTGGGATTGCAATGGGTGAAGGAACGGATGTGGCATTAGAAACAGCAGACGTTGTTTTAATGAAGAATAACTTAGCTCTAATAGCAGAAGCTGTTCATCTATCACGAAAAATGAATAAAATTATTAGGCAAAATGTTATTTTTTCTTTAACGGTTATCGTCTTACTTATTTGTTCTAACTTCTTACAATTTATTAGTCTACCATTTGGGGTTATTGGGCATGAGGGAAGTACGATTCTTGTAATTTTAAATGGATTAAGACTGTTAAAGCCGATGCGCTGGTAATATGAAAAGCCTTTAGTCAAGAAGACTAAAGGCTTTTCTGTATTCATTTACTATAATTTTCACATTAGGGGATTACTAATAAGAATGACAATTGACAACTACTTATAATCTGCCATAAAATAAAAGTGAGTAATCACTCACTTTTTAGGAGGAGGTAACATGGATTTAACCATTCAGGTAGAACAAGTTACTAAAAGCTTCGGTAAAAAAACGGTATTAAAAGATGTCAACATTACAATTGCAAAGGGTCAAATTTACGGTTTAATTGGACCATCTGGTGCGGGGAAGACGACATTAGTGAAAATGTTAGTTGGTATGGATAAACCAGATGAAGGTTCCATCACTGTATTGGGCTGTCCGATGCCTAATCTTGATGTATTGCAAGACATTGGTTATATGGCACAGTCAGATGCATTGTATACAGACTTAACAGCATTGGAAAACTTAAAGTTCTTTGCATCTCTTTTCAAATTAGGGAAGCAGGAGCAGAAACAGCGAATCGCTTATGCTGCTTCTGTAGTGAATTTATCCGATGAATTGAGTAAGCGGGTATCAGCTTATTCTGGAGGAATGAAGAGACGATTATCACTAGCTATTGCACTAATTCAAGATCCACAATTATTAATATTAGATGAACCGACTGTTGGAATTGATCCCGAGTTGAGAAAGTCTATTTGGGAAGAGCTATTTCGTTTAAAAGAAGAAGGTAAAACCATTATCGTAACGACACATGTTATGGATGAAGCTGAGAAATGTGATTCATTAGCAATGGTGAGAGATGGAAAAATCATTACTGGTGGTACACCTGAAGAATTAAAGACACTATATCAAGCTGATCATTTAGAAGAAGTATTCTTAAAAGCAGGAGGTGCAAAATGATGAGAACAATTGCGATGATTAAACGAATCTCCATGCAAATGTTACGAGATAAGCGGACGCTTGCTCTACTCTTCTTTGCACCGCTATTAATATTAACACTTATGTATTTTCTTTTTAACGGAAACAGCGTTGACCCTAAATTAGGAGTTCATAATGTTGATCAAAATCTTGTTAAAGCATTCGAGAAAGCAAATATCGACGTTAAAGAGTACGATACCATTACTAAAAATATGGTTATTGATAAAAATCTCGATGGTTTATTGGAAATCGACAATGGTAAGTGGAAGTTAACATTGCAAAACGATGATCCATCTGTTGCTAAAGCATTGCAGATGAAAGTAAAACAAGTAATATCTCAAGCACAATTAATGGAGAGAAACCCTTCAAAGGCATTGCAGCAGCCTGAATTTGATGTGAACTATGAATATGGTGATCAAAACACGGAATTCTTTGATGTATTGAGTCCAATTTTAATTGCATTTTTTGTTTTCTTTTTTGTATTTCTCATTTCAGGAATTGGCTTATTACGTGAACGTACAACAGGTACATTAGACCGATTAATTTCTACACCAATTAGAAGATACGAAATTATTACAGGTTATTTAGTTGGTTATGGAATTTTCGCTGTGATTCAAACCGTTATCGTTGTTTTATATGCTGTTAATGTATTGGATATAGTGATGGTAGGGTCCATTTGGAATGTCATTCTGGTCAATTTAATTGTTGCTTTTGTAGCTTTATCTTTAGGTATACTTTTATCGACTTTTGCATCATCAGAGTTTCAAATGATGCAATTTATCCCGATTGTCGTAATTCCTCAAGTGTTTTTCGCAGGAATTTTTCCAGCGGATAGCATGGCTGATTGGATGGTAGCAATCGGCAAGCTTATGCCTATTTACTATGCAGCGGATGCTTTGAAAGGTATTATGTATAAAGGAGAGGGCCTTGGCGATATAAGTGGAGATCTTATTGTTCTTCTACTCTTTGCCATCGTCTTTATTATTCTAAATATCTTTGCTTTGAAAAAATATCGTAAGTTATAAGAGTGTACGTAGTAAGGAAAAAAGGGTGAAAGAATATGTCGACTGAACATATTTTAGATAAAATCATTGAACAAACAAAATTATCAAAAAAAACAACGGATAAACAACAGAAAATTGTTGAAACAGCTATAAAAATGTTTGCAGAAAAAGGCTTTGCCAACACATCAACAAGCGAAATAGCAAAAGCTTCGGGTGTAGCTGAAGGCACGATCTTCCGTCATTATGGGACGAAGGATAATTTGCTTCTTTCCGTTATATTACCTTTCTTAAAAGATTCCATCCCTACTATGGCTGAAGAGCTCTTTCAGGATGTACATCCTACGAAGTATGAGCATTTTGAAGATTTTTTAAGAGCATTATTGAAAAATCGCCTTGAATTTTTGACTGCGAATAAAGATATTTTTCATATTTTAGTGAAAGAGCTGCTTTATCGGGAAGACTTCCGAAAGGAGTTAACACCATTCATTGGTAAAGCAATCTCTGAGAACCTTGATGATGTAATAAGTATTTATAAAGAAAAAGGCGATTTAGTTGATCTTCCCAACCCGATTATTATTCGAATGATCATGACCTTTTTAGCTGGTTATTTCATGTCTAGGTTCATTGTATTGTCGGATGATGCAATTGCTGATGAACAAGCTGAGCTAGATTTCGTTGTTCGTTTCGTCATGAAAGGTATTAAAAGAGTATGACGGAATAAAACAAAAGGTCTTCGAATTTCGAAGACCTTTTGTTTCATATGAGTATTATTTAGGGAGAAATACCTTGAAAATGGTAGCTTCTTCATGACTACTGGTAAGCTGAATATGTCCACCCATTTTATCGATAATGCGATATACGATTGAAAGACCTAAGCCTATTCCATTATCGCCGTTTCGTGAAGTAGATCCTCTAACAAAAGGGTCGAAAACAGTTTTACATAGTGTATGCGGGATACCAACGCCTTTATCGGCAACCTCGATAATAGCATACTGATGAGTTTCACTAACTTCAATTCGTAGCTGAGTACCAGATGGATTATATTGTAATGCATTATACACTAAGTTTGAAATGGCTCTAGAAAGCAATGCTGAATCAAAGCTAGCAAATATTCTTTTTTCCGGAATAATGATATGTAAAATAAAGTTTTTTTCTTCGATATCACCATAAATATCTGCAATTACTTCACTTATTAAATCACCAAGATCACCATGTTTCATAACGAGTGTATAATCAGGGGCATCTAACTTAAGTAGCTCTAGCATATTTTGTATTAAGTCAGATACTTGAACTGATTTATTGTATATGTATGTTAAGTATTTTTTTCTTTTTTGATTGTCATGAACTCTCTCTTCTGTTAAAGCCTGAGCATAACCCAATATACTTGTTATAGGTGTTTTTAAATCATGTGATAAATCCATAATCATTCTTTTTTTACTGTCTTCTAGCTCTTGTCTTGCTTTTGTCGTTGTTTCAATTATATCGGCCATGAAATTAAATTTCTCTTGGATTTGTTTAAATTCTTTTTCGGCAGTAAGAGAGAGACGAGTATTGTAATTACCGTTAATCATTTCATCTAAACAATTCGTAAGAATAGTGAGCGGTTTTTTTATTCTTTTTGCCACCCAATGGCTATATATAATATTAAATACAAGCATTAGTAATAGTAAAACTATAGTAAAAATGATCGTTTTTATTTTAAATATACGAATGACAGATTCACGATTTGTGCTTTCTACGAATTTAGCGACTGTGATACATTCTCTAGGGATTTTTAATAGAAGAAACTCCCTATCATCTTCTCCTTGAATTTTAGTGATGGAATAATAATAGTTTTGTGATTGAGAATTACTTAACAAAGAAAATAATTCATTGACGGTATAGGAATTTTTACCATCAGCTTTTGGTCCATATGTTTCAATAACTTCTAGATCGGGAGACAACACCTCTAGCCAGCCTTTATAATCATGAAGATTTTCTAATAAGTCTGGGTGATCCTCATAATTAATATAAGAAGAAGCTTCTAAGCTTGGTTCATTTTTAGGATTATTATATTTCCAATAAGATGATGAAAAAATTAATACTAAAAAAATAACGGATATTGCAATTAAAATGAGAAGGAACCAATTAAATAAGAAAAAATCAAATGTTAAAGAAGTATGTAAATGCTGCTTTTCTCTATTTTTCCAAAGGTGTCTCAAATTTGTATCCTAGTCCTCTTATTGTTTTTAAATAAAGTGGTTTTTTAGGATTGTCTTCGATTTTTTCTCTTATATTACTGATATGTACCATGATTGTATTGTTGTCATATGCGAAAGTACTTTCCCAAATAGTCTCATAGATATTTTTGTGAGTGAATACGCGACCTGGGTGTTTCATAAATAATGATAAAATCTTATATTCTGTTGAGGTTAAGGGAACCATTTGTTTCTCTTTCATTAATGTGCATTCTTTTAGGTCTAGTAATAAATCTCCTAGTAAGATTTGTTCGAAATTACTATCTGGTTCTTTAAGCTGATTGAATCGATAGACTCTTCGAAGTGCAGAGTTTACTCTTGCGACGATTTCTAAAGGATTAAAAGGCTTACCAATATAGTCGTCTGCTCCCAAATTGAGCCCAAGAATTTTATCGTGATCATTTATCCTCGCTGAAAGGAATAGTACTGGGAAATGGTGCTCTTTACGTATTTCTTTGATAAGTTGGAATCCATCCATCCTTGGCATCATGACATCTAAGATGGCTAAGTGTACTTTGTGTTTCTTTATTATGGAAATAGCTTCTAACCCATCTCGAGCAAGAAGTAAATGATATTCTTTTTCTAAATATAAGGTTAATAATTCGGTGATTTCTGGTTCATCTTCGACGATTAAAAGAGTAAATGTCATTTGAATTCTCACCTCATTCATGCTGTATAGACGAAAATAATACCCGATTAAAGTTTCACTTTAT
>NZ_JBALMO010000168.1:0-2898 GCF_036963345.1 Bacillus sp. JJ722 | reverse complement strand
GGGTTTTCTATCTTAGTGTCATAGTTTGTCCAATCGTTCGAACCATGACATATTGCTACATAATCAATTTCTTGCCAGTTTATTACTTTTATAGTATTCAAGGCTTGTCTAAAAGTTGACGGCAATTCAGGGTGAGAAGTTATTTTAGACTCTTGTAATGTCCAGTTGCCTGTTTCAATGCTATCAGCTAAGGAGTGCATACAGAAGGCTTCATATTCAGCATTAGGATGTGTACTCATTCTTGATGCCCCAAAACCAACATTATAAGCTTTTATCCCCAATTCCGAGGATAGTAAAGCTGGAATTCCATCAGATTGAAAGTTCCCTATATTGCTATCTCCGAACACAACAATCTTTTTGTCTTTGTAAAGATTAGAATCCCCTGGAATTTTTAATTTGGGGATTGTAATATATGTTGCTGTTTCGCTGGGATCAACCATCTTTTCAGGTTGATTAAAACCCTCTCCACTTGTCATTTTTGCATTGATAACAATGTACGCTGTATTAGATAATGTTTCAATATTATAGTTTTGATTGTTAGAAACAATTCCTAGAGACGTTTGAACACCAATTTTCTTAGTCGAATCAAACAATATATAATTCAACGAACCATATTTCCCAGTTAAAACATATTTCGTATTTGGTTGAACAGGGATAAATGAAGAGTGTGTCCAATAAACTAAAGCGTTCGGACTTCCATTAATGTTCATTGCACTACCTTTTTCAGACCAAGTGATACCACCTAAATAGTTAGTAGGGACAAAATTAGGGTCATGATGTTCTTGAGCGAATGTTGTTTTTTGTGGGTTAATTGGTAAATTACTACCACCACTAAATCGCGACATACGTAACACCTTCTCCACTTACAGCTGCATCGATATAAACCAAATTGACATTACTCACAACGAATGTGAAAGAGTCTTTTGCGTCTAGTTCGATACCAGTTTGACTGGATACCGTTTCGTCTCCAGCGAAAATAGTTCCTTTATTAGCCTTTAAACCAGTAATAGTAACTTCTTTACATGGGATATTTGGTAATTGAACTCTCGTACCTGCTGTAGCAACTGAAGCCCTACCTACTTTAAGTTTACTAGAACCTTTTAAACTTACATCTGTAATAGGCTTGTTATCTGTATCTGCTCTTGCTGATGTCCATACACCATTATCTTCATTAAGAAAAGCCATCTTAAAACCTCCAATTATTAATTAATTCCAATACCACCCAAATCTGCGGAAACATTTTTCACTACTTGTGAAGCTACAACTGTTATTTGACAAGTATCTGTTTTATCTCCATCAATTGTAGTTACTGTCATTGTTACATTTCCAACCAAAACCCCTGTAACTAATCCATCGTTATCAACTGAAGCTATCAACGGATGAGAAGATGAGTAGGTTACTTGTTTATTAGTATTAAGGTAAAACATTAGCATTAAGTTTCACAGTACCGTCAACCGTAATCTCTGCAGTTTCTTAATCTAGTTCTACACTTTGAACTGATACATTAGGAACAGTGATAGTTACATCTTTATAGATTTCTGGATTAACTTTAGACATTAGTCTCAATCTAGTTGTTCCTACGCTTAATCCTGTCAAAGTGAAAACGTTATTGTTGTTTGTCACACTGACAATTCCTTCATTGGTCAATGAAAATACAATTTCTTGGCTTGCATCAGAAGGCTCAACACTAGCTGTAACAGTATTCGTATTATTTAAATGTACGGTTGCACTTGCTTTATCGGTAATGATAGCAGTAGGTGGGGTATGGAGGGGTGTTAATGTGAGTTCTTTGGAAAGGGGGCTTTCACCATATTCAGTTACCCTTGAAACTCGATATTTGTATTGAGTATTAGGTGATAAATTGTATCGGTAAAAGTTTTCTTAGCTAAATTTCTTGCAATCAATACATTATTACGGTAAACATTAAAAGTTATTGGCATTTGTTCACCTCTCTTGTTTCATACTTTATGATATTAATAGAGATAGGGAAGAGTGACGCTTCCCTATCAATTTATTAAGAGATTCGACTCCCCATTTAATTAGTTCCAATTTAAAGTAATTGAATCATGAGTGATATTTGAAGCAACTAATCCGTGGGGAACATTAGGGAGTAGTACGATCTACTTCAATGATACGTCCAATTTGAGTTGTGTTTGGAGCAGTTAAACATTCGAAGTTTACTTCTGGAGCAATTGCGTTACCATTTTTCAGCGATAATTCAAATTCATCATTAGGTACTACATGGTCAAGCTGAATATAAATATCTTTAACAACTTTATTCGTAGCAGGATCATAAGCGATAGTATGGTATTCAAGTGTAAATGCTTCAGCGAATTTCTCTGTATCTAATTGAACAATATTACCAGTAACTTTTTTTAGATATGTAACAGAAACTAAGTCGCCTGCTTTAGCATGTGCATCTGGAATAGTTACTTTACCAGTTGCAACAGTAGCAGATTTAGTTGAACCATCAGTATTTCTAACATATACAGTGTCGCCAACGGGTGTGCCGGTGATTGTTACTTCAAGAGCACCTGCATTTTCTACAACTTAATGATTTTTCAGTTTCATTAATTGTAGCTTCACCATTTTCTACTGAAACACCTTGAGTTATTGCAAGGAATTCCGAATCATAGAAAGCATTACGAAGAGCAGAAGTTACCTCTTTTTGACCTTTCATAATTGCGAGAGGTTTGTTAACAATACCACCATAGATTTTTTCGTTAATACCTAATGATTGAGAAATAGATGTTAATTGTGCTTCAGCAGTTATAAATGTATGTCCATCAGACTTTCTCTTCATTACAACGTCTGCTGTATCAATAATTAGTAATTTCATGTATAAATTTCCTCCTTAAAATAGAAAAAAGACCAGATTTTGAACTGCACCCCAATTGT
>NZ_JBALMO010000167.1:16241-18635 GCF_036963345.1 Bacillus sp. JJ722 | reverse complement strand
CTTTTGGGACAGCCCCTTTCCTATATGTCAAAAAACAAAATTTTGGAGTTATTGAAAACTAAGAGGGGTGTATGATTCATAAAGAAATGTTGGTTAGAATTTGTTTTAGAAGATGAATCCTTTTCTTATTCCTATAGCAACTGCTTCAGCTCGATGTTTAACACCTAATTTTCTAATAGCTGAGCTAATATAATCTCTGACCGTATATTCGCTAATGGACATCAACGATGACATTTCTTTTATGGAAAAGCCGTTAGAAAGGTGTTGTAGTACTTCTGTCTCACGTCTACTGAGGAGGTTCTTTTCTGGAGCGGGAAGAAAAGGGGTAGTAAAGTAGTGAGAAAGAAGTGGTAAGTAACTGCTGCTTAATGCAGTTTCTCCAATATATTTATCTACAAGAACGAAACTGAAAACTACATTGAATAGACTAATCGGAATGACTGCAACTGAGTATTCGAAATTATGAACATACTTTTCTGGGAATGTCTCTAATATTGCTTCTTTACTTATGAGTTCGGCTTGATTTCTTTGTAAAGCTTGAAAGAGTGAATAAATGGTACGTATATCTTCTTGAATGTCATTTAAGGGCAAAACTTCTTTATCTTCGATTAACAAAATACCTTCACCTGTATAACTTAAAGGTGAATAAGTGAAGAGAGATGCTCTTTCAAATGGGAAAAAATGAATAAAACCTTTCAACAATAGCTCCGCTTTTGTTTGAAGATTTGTTACTTCAGCCATTTTATTAATATAATCGTGGACTGCAGTTTCAATCATTCGACAATTTCCCCTCCTACATTTTCAGGAATATTTTTTCCATTTTATTAATTTTACAATATTATGTAAGCCCTTACAAATAGTAAAAATAAAATAAGTTGAAAAAGGTGGAGTGATGGATGGAAACAAGAAAAATCTTAACTACTAGTAGTAGAGGTATATTGGAGGACTCATTTCCATATAGACTTTTTCAGAAAGCTAAAAAATTTGGTGTATGGAACCCATCTGACTTTGATTTCTCTCAGGATGTGAAAGATTGGCAATCATTTACGGAAGAGCAAAGAGAGTCAATCGTCAGGTTGATTGCACAATTTCAAGGTGGCGAAGAAGCTGTTACAAGAGATTTATTGCCATTGATGATGGTTATCGCAAAAGAAGGACGACTTGAAGAAGAAATGTTCTTAACAACATTTTTATTTGAAGAAGCTAAACATACTGAGTTTTTTAGACTCCTCTTAAATGAGCTAGGTGAAACAAGAGACTTATCATGCTATCATTCAGACACTTACAATACTATTTTTAATGATATTTTACCAACTGCAATGGAACGTCTTGTAGACGATCATTCACCTGAAGCATTAGCTGAAGCTTCAACTGTTTATAATATGTTTGTAGAAGGTGTTTTAGCAGAGACGGGATATTACGGTTTTTATCAATCGTTGGAGAGCATAGGAGCAATGCCAGCTTTGTTGAAGGGGGTAGATCATTTAAAGAGAGATGAATCTCGTCACATTGCCTATGGAACATATCTTTTACAACGCTTAATTAGTGAACATCCGCATATTTATGATATTGTAAAAAATAAAATGGAGGAATTAACACCTCTAGCTCTCAAACTTAATCAAGAAGGAAATACTGGTATTAATCCTTTTGGAACGGACATACAAGACACTTTGAATTTTACTATGAGACAATTATCTGTAAGAATGGAGATTCTTGCTAGATCAAAAGGTAAGAAAATTGAAGATATTTTTAAACAGAAAGAAATTGATTTTGAAATTGTATAACTAAGAAATTTGCACATACGATTATTCAATAGCCTGAAGCTTTAATTTATTAAGAGTTTCAGGTTATTTATATGTATTAATGAAGAAACATGATGGTAGTATTTTTGTATTACTAACAAACTTTTCACATAAATGGTGAGTAGTCGATGGTTTTTGTGTAAAAATTCTAAAAATTAAGTTGTCCGATTCTTATAGCTATGATAGAATTACTTCATTCTAAATTTGAAGTTCAAACTTCGATTATCATTATAGTGAAGTTTAAAATTCAAAAATGTAAGAAGGTGACCTCGTATAAATGGATTTGCAAGAGAAAGTAAAAGAACTTTTTGCTGTTCTATCCAATAGTCAAAAAAAAGTAGCGAAATATTTGTTGGATCAGCCAAAGAAGTTTGCTGTTCATTCTGCTTCGGAGATTGGAAAAGAAGTAGGTGTAAGTGAGACAACTATTATACGCTTTTGCTATTCTTTACAGTTAAAAGGATATAGTGAATTACAAAAAATTATTCGTAACTCATTAATTTTTGAAAATAGTAGTTTAAATGAATATTATTCTTCTAAAAAGCAAGTAGCTGACCAACCACATTTTTTAGCAGAAGTGATGGGACAAGAT
>NZ_JBALMO010000167.1:0-16216 GCF_036963345.1 Bacillus sp. JJ722 | reverse complement strand
GACAAGATATTGCAAGCATTCAAAAAACAATAGCGAATTTGTCTGAAGCGAATTTTATAAAGGCTGTAAATAAATTAGCCAAAAGTGATTATGTATTAATTTCGGGGCAAAGATTATCTTTTTCAGCAGCTTCTTGGTTAAGTTTTACATTGCGTTTAGTAAGAGATGATGTTCATTTATATAAGCAAGATACAGATGATATTTTTTTAATATTGAGTAAATTGACAGAAAATTCGGTTTTTGTAGCTATTTCTTTTCATAGATATGTAAAGGAAACATTGAAAATAACCGAAATGGCGAAGCAAGCAGGAGCTTATGTCATTGCCATTACCGATTCTGAGTTGGCGCCAATTAAAGAATTTGCTGATCTTTTGTTACCAGTTTCAAAAACGAGGACGTCAACTATTGATGCGGCACCTGTTCTGTTTTCATTATGTAATGCACTAGTAGCTGGGGTTTCAATTCAAGATGAAGAACGATTTACTCAAAGAAAAGCAATTTATGATTCGTTTCATAATGAAGACTTTTTTCTATAAGGAGAGATGAAAGTGAATATTTCAGACGCGATACAACAATTAAAACCAGAAATTATGAACATATTTCAATATTTACATGAACATCCCGAAACAAGTTGGAACGAGAAGGGAACGACGACTTACATATCTGATATGCTCACTAAACATGCTTATAAAATAAAGACATTTGAAGATTGTACAGGGGTGGTTGGTGAAATAGGAGAAGGTCATTTTACTGTTGGACTACGTTCGGATATTGATGCTTTATGGCAAGAAGTGGACGGTGTTTTTCAGGCTAATCATTCATGCGGTCATGATGGTCATATGACGTTAGCTCTTGGTGTACTCCTCGTACTTAATCGTCTGAACTATACGCCGCCAGGTAAGCTGAAAATGATTTTTCAACCTGCTGAAGAAAAAGGAACGGGCGCATTAAAGATGGTTGAAAAGCATGTTGTAGATGATGTGGATTTTTTATACGGTGTCCATCTTCGTCCGAAAGAAGAAGTGAAGGACGGCCAAGCAGCTCCAGCAATCATTCACGGTGCTGCAAAATTTATCAAAGGTGAAATTATTGGAACAGATGCTCATGGAGCTCGACCACATCAAGGACAAAATGCGATAGAAGTTGGAGCTTCGTTTGTAAGTCAATTAAATAGTATTCACTTAAATCCATCCATCCCATATTCAGTGAAAATGACACAATTCCAAGCGGGTGGAGAAAGTAGTAATATTATTCCTGGGCGGGCTACTTTTTCATTAGATCTAAGAGCCCAAACAAATGAAGTAATGGTGCAATTAGTTGAAAGAGTGGACAAAATTGCTGAAGCATTGGCTATTACAAATGGTATAGAAATCAACTTACAAACAGGAGCGAGTGTAGCGGCTGCGATAGTAAACAAACAAGCTCAGCAGATTATGGAACGTGCCATCGCAGATACTCTCGGAACGGAAAATGTTGTACCACCTGTTGTTACGACCGGAGGAGAAGATTTTCATTTTTATACATTAAAAAAACCAGCTATTAAGGCTACTATGCTTGGATTAGGCTGTGATTTAACACCAGGTTTGCACCATCCAAATATGACATTCAATAGGGATGCTTTATTTTCGGGTATTGAAATTTTAGCAAAAGCGATTATTTTGACTTTCGATCAATACAGAGAGGAATGTAAAAATGGAAGTAATAATTAAACCCTTATATGATTTAGAGAATTTAGTAGAGATGCAGCGATTAGAGAGACATGTATGGGGGATGGATTTCACACCTGTTCATCAAACATTAACGGTAGCGAAGAATGGCGGTATTATTTTAGGTGGCTATATAAACGATGAATTAGTTGCATTTTTATATAGCTTTCCCGGGTTTGATGGAGACTCTGCATATCTTTGCTCCCATATGTTAGGTATTCATAAAGACTATAGAGGACAAGGAATAGGTGAGTTACTGAAACGTAAGCAAAGAGAAGAGGCATTGAAAAAAGGGTTTCGGTTAATTTCTTGGACGTTTGATCCGTTGGAAAGTGCAAATGCCAATCTAAATATACGTAAATTGAAAGCTGTTTGTCGAACATATTTGGAAAATTGCTACGGTAAGCTCGAAGGTCATTTAAATGAAGGATTAGCTACAGATCGTTTTCTTGTTGAATGGCATTTAGAGAGTGACCATGTGCTGAAGCAAACATCATATAACATAAGTGAAGCTGTACCAGTAATGGCTGTTACTATAAATGAGCAAGGTTTTCCATATGTGCAAGGAATCAATGATAAAGTCATGAGTCGCATACATTCATATGATACGCTATCAGTTACGGTACCAACAGAATTTCAAACAATAAAAATAGAGGACTTTTCACTGGCTAAAGAATGGCGTATACGAACAAGAGAAGTCTTCCAATCACTATTTTCAAATGGCTTTATCATCGTCGATATTTTTCGAGAACAGGGAAAAAATGTACAACAATATATTTTAATCAAACAAAATCAAGCTAAAATAGATTAACAATCGAAGGGGATAACAGATTATGAAAATTAAACAAGTTATTTTACGACATCTTCAAATGGATTTAATCGGACCTTTTACAACGAGTTTCGGTACTTTCGTTAAGAAAGAGTTTATTTTAGTAGAAGTGAAGAATGAAGAAGGTCTATCAGGATGGGCTGAGTCGGTGGCATTTGCAGCACCTTGGTATAATGAAGAAACAATCAAAACGAACTGGGCAATGCTTGAAGATTTCTTAATTCCAATCGTACTTGAAAAAGAAATCGATCATCCAAGCGAAGTTCATGATCTTTTTAGCCATATTCGCAAAAATAATATGGCTAAATCAGCAATTGAAGGGGCAATTTGGGATTTATACGCTAAAGAAACCAATCAACCTTTAAGTCTGGCACTTGGTGGTAAACTCGATAATATTGATGTTGGTATTAGTATAGGTATTCAAAAAACAGCCCCAGATTTGTTAAAGAAAATCGAAAATGGGCTAAAAGATGGCTATAAGCGTATCAAAATAAAAATTCAACCAGGTTGGGATGTTGATGTAATTCGTGAAGTTCGAAAGTACTATCCGGATGTAGCAATTATGGCTGATGCAAACTCCGCATATCGCTTAAAGGATATAGAACTACTTAAACAACTTGATGAATTTGATTTAATGATGATTGAACAACCATTATCATCTGATGATATTGTGGACCATGCGACATTACAAAATCAATTAAAAACTCCTATTTGTTTAGATGAAAGTATTCATTCTGTAGAGGATGCACGTAAAGCACTTGAACTAGGAAGCTGTAAAATTATCAATATTAAAATTGGACGCGTAGGTGGATTAACAGAAGCGAAGAAAATCCATGATCTTTGTGCAGAGAAGAATATCCCTGTGTGGTGTGGAGGCATGTTAGAATCTGGCGTTGGTCGTGCTCATAATATTGCATTGACAACATTAAGTAACTTTACAATGCCAGGTGATACAGCTGCATCAGCAAATTATTGGCATAAAGATCTGATTGAGCCAGAAGTAACAGTAGAAGACGGGGTTATTACAGTCCCAACATCAGCTGGTATCGGATATGAAGTGAATCATCGTACTGTAGATGAATTTACGACTTATAGTAAGAAGTACACAAAATAACAGAAATTGGTGCCAGATTTTACCGGTTCAATGAGAGTAGGCTAAGACGATTCTCTTTTTGGAAACCGATTAAGGTTTTCAAAAAGAGTTGGATTAGGCATAAGTTATTTCAATGGGACAACTCACTTGTTTATATTTTAAATATTCAGAATTATCGCAATAAAAAAGAAAGTAGGGGGATGCTATGAAAAAAAGTATCAATCTTGCAGGTGCATATATTGGCATCATTGTAGGAGCAGGATTTGCTTCGGGGCAAGAAGTCCTTCAATTCTTCACGTATTTTGGAATATATAGTATTCCAGCTGTCATTTTGGCAACAATATTATTTGCTTTTCTAGGAATGCAAATTGTTCAACTGGGTAGTAATATGCAGACTGCTTCGCATAAAAAAGTAATCTATCATATTTGTGGTCGCTATGTTGGATTAGCAGTAGATGTACTTATTACATTCTTCTTATTTGGAGTTACCGTTGTTATGATTGCTGGATCTGGTTCTATTTTTCAACAACAATTTGGCATTCCTGCTACGATAGGCAGTATCGTTATGACCGTTATTACCATTGCAACATTGTTACTCGATATTAAGAAAATTATGTCGATTATTAGTATCATTACTCCATTCTTACTAGTGATTATGATTATTGTTGCGGGTTATTCTTTCTTTAATATGGATTATAGCTTCTCACAAATTCAAAATTATGCTGAACCAAGCTCAGCAGCTGCTTCAAACTGGGTGATGGGTTCACTATTATATGTTTCATATAATATTGCAGCTGGTATTGCTATGTTAATAGTAATGGGTGGAACATTTACAAACAAGAAAGAAGCTGGTTGGGGAGGAGTTTTAGGTGGAATTGGACTTGGTGTATTATTGTTCTTGATTAATTTAGGTATGTTATCTGATATGCCTGGGATTCAAGGAGTAGATATGCCTACATTATTTTTAGCAAACGAAATCTCTCCAATACTAGGCAATATCCTTTCTATTGTTTTACTTGGTATGGTCTATAATACAGCAGTAGGTATGCTATATGCGTTTACAGCTCGATTTGCCCCTATAGAAACAAAAACATTTAAAGCCTCTGTTGTAGTAATTGGTATTCTTGCTTTTCTAGCAAGTTTTGTTGGATTTATTACACTTGTTGGTACCGTTTATCCTGTAACAGGTTACATCGGCTTTATCGTTATTATTGCGGTTATCATTTCATGGTTCCGCAGTAGAAAGCAAGTAGGGGCTTTGAAAGAGGAAAGTGTGAAAGGTTGATTGAAACGATAGTTTACTGAAATTTAATATAAAGTAATGTGAATCACCACTTGTTCTACGTAATCATTACAGATCAAGTGGTGTTTTTTATATAAACGGTGATATGTATAAGGTCTTTTTTCCCTTTTTAAAACATATGAAATTATTAAGATAGTTTATTGATTTAATAATAAACTAGTATAAAATTGGAAAATAGTTTACTTAGAAGCGCTTTCTTTTTTGAAGGTGCAAGTATGTAACAGATTTAGTAAACTAATAAAACCGCATCTAAGTGAAGAATGTGATGAGTTCCGATTTGTTAAATTCTAATATTGGTAGGAGGAATTTTGCATGAGAGCAGCACAAATTATTGAACAAAGAAAACCACTTAGAATCGGTGAAGTACCCGATCCGACACCTGGACCAAAAGATGTAATCGTTCGAGTTGAAGCTAGCGGTATTTGTAGAAGTGATTGGCATGCGTGGATGGGGGATTGGGAATGGATTGGGCTAAGTCCGAAATTACCGATTATACCTGGACATGAGTTTGGCGGGGTAGTAGAGGTAGTTGGCGCTGAAGTAAAGAACTTCCGCCCAGGAGATCGAGTAACATCTCCTTTTCACGAAGGATGTGCACACTGCTCAAATTGTTTGAGTGGGCATTCAAACCGCTGTGATAATCTACAAATTTTTGGATTTGGTCATGATGGTGCTTATGCTGAATTCGTTAGAGTACCAAATGGAGATTTCAATTTAATCAGATTACCTGAAGAGATAGACTCTTTGACTGCGGCCGCAATCGGTTGTCGTTACATGTCAGGTTATCATGGTGTATTGCGCAGTAATATACAGCCTGGTAATTGGCTAACAATCCATGGAGCAGGCGGAGTAGGTCTTTCAGCTATTCAAGTGGCGAATGCAGTTGGAGCGATGGTAATTGCGGTTGATGTGGATGATGTGAAATTAGAAAAAGCGAGAGAAGAAGGTGCAGTTGCCGTTATTAATGCTCGCAAAGAAAATGTAGTAGAAGCAATTAGAGAAATTACTAAAGGTGGTGCTCATGCTTCAATTGAAGCGCTAGGCATACGTGAAACAATAATGAATTCAGTGCTATCTTTACGAAAAGGTGGTAGACATGTGCAAATCGGACTAACAACCAATGAAGAAGGCGGTATAGTGGGTCTTCCAATTGATGCTATTACAGCGATGGAATTGGAGATTGCTGGTAGTTTAGGTAATCCACATGCTGCTTATGATGGCTTGTTAACAATGATTGCACAAGGTAAGTTAAATCCAAAATCACTCGTTTCAAGGAAAGTAAAGCTTGATGATGTATCAGAAATTCTTACGGATATGACTAGTTTTAAAACATTAGGCTTCAATGTCATTACCCAATTTAGATAAGAAATAGATTCATTTATTTTATGTAGAAGGAAGGAGCTGTCTTCATAAGTAGGCAGCTCCTTTTTGTAACTCAAATATATTTTTGTATAAACTTCTTTGATGTTTAGAAGAGTAGATCTCCCTACGATGCTTGTTGTTATAAAATGATTTGGCATGCTTATATTTCATCAGGATGTGGCAATTGTACTGGATGAGCATCACTAATCACTCTTATCGGTCTCATCATGTCATGGTCTTCATGTTCAAGGAAATGGCAGTGCCAAATATAGTTACCTTTATGCTCTTTCCAATGCATGATAATTGTTGTCACCTTGCCAATATCGGCTTTAACTGTATCTTTCCATCCGCGTTCATATTCACGCGGTTCCTCTGGTTCTCCAGTAAACTCTAGAATGCCTTCATTTTGATATAACTCAACATTGAATGGACGACGCTCTAGAATCTTGAACTGAACTAAATGTACGTGAATGGGATGGGGAACGGCTGTTAAGTTAATTAAATTCCAAACTTCTACACTATCAAATGCCGGTTTTTCAGTAGCTGGATCGTGATACATGCTATCATCTAATAAAAGCATAGGTCTTCCATAGGAATCTATAGTAGCGCTCAATGCCAAATCTCTAATGATGTGTGTGTGATCTTCATGTATTTCCATTTCTGGGTATAAGCTTTCTGGAATTTGACTATTGTCTTTTCCTCTTAAAGGTAGACAAACTCTAAACTGCATGATAACACTTGTATGATCTCCTGGGAATTCTGTATCTGAATTCATCAGTGTAATAGTCTCTCCTTTATGTTCCGAGAAGTCGATAATTAAATCCGTTCTTTCAGCGGGTAACAACTCAACGGAATCAATCTCATTAGTATTTGTGAGTAAGCCACCATCAGTACCTATTTGAAACATCGTTTGCTCATTTGAAAGGTGTAATACATAGCCTCTTCTATTAGAAGCGTTCAGTATTCGGAAGCGATATTTACGCGGTTCAACTTTTAAAAAAGGCCATACTTTGCCGTTTACTACAATTGTATTACCAACAAAACCTGGTGTGATAGATGGGTGTACGGGAACTGGAAATGGTGGTGCATCAGGATAGAAAAGTGAGCCATCTTCATTAAATGATTTATCTTGAATCATTAACGGTATTTCATAATGACCACATGGCAGCTGCAATCTTTCTTCAAGGGAATCACGCAGTAAATAAAAACCTGCTAGCCCTGCATAGACATTCAACCTTGTTAGTCCCATTGTGTGATCATGGTACCAAAGAGTAGAACCAGGTTGGTGATTCGTGTATTCGTGAACTTCTCTTCGAAATGTAGGTCCTGTAAAAGCATATTTTTTCGTGTACCATGCTTCTGGATGGCCGTCACTTTCCCAATTTACGTTTGCTCCATGAAGATGAACAACCGATCGAACTTCAGGTGAATCAATACAACCATGAAGAGTGAAATCAATCGGAAGAAAATGCTTTGTTGGTAAGTTATTCGTATACTTGACATATGTTGTTTTATCCTTATGGGCTTCAATTGTTGGCCCTGGAACAATGCCATCATATCCCCATACCTTTGATTCAGGGAAATATTTGTGGAAATAATGTTTTCCTTCCTTCATTTCCAACTCGTAATAAGGGCTTTTTTGGTAGTTTTGATTTTTTTTTGGCTTTGCAACACGAGGCTTTTTCAATGAATCTACAAACTTTGGGATACTGTGTGGATCAGCTGGATTAACTTGAATATCCAAATGTGAACACCCTCCTCCACTTTTTATCTGCGTCATTTCATCATATTCAAAATAGACAAAATGGCATCATATAAATGTGGATTTTTTAGGTGAATATAAGATAAGGACAGGCGTCGTTATTCATTTTCTATAGGGGTCTAACATAGAAATTATACCTCTAAAATATCATTCATTTGACGATTTTAAAACGTTAGACACAAAAAAATAATATTTAATTTATTATTTTAAAAATATATTGAAATATGTAAATATATATGCAAAGATAAAGGTGTTTAAAAATAGTTTAGTATTATTCGAAAAATGAAAGCGTTTGCTTTTAGATTGGTGAGGTGATGAATATAGATACTATTATTTTTTAGTATTTTTATTGAAACGTTTCGACTATTTCTTTAACTAAATTATGAAATAAGGTGGTTTTGAAAATGACTAGAAAAGTAAAAGTTGGAATTATCGGTTGTGGTGGTATTGCAAATGGAAAGCACTTACCAAATCTTGCGAAAATCAAAGAAGTGGAAATGGTAGCTTTCTGTGATGTTATAGAAGAAAAAGCTGTAAAGTCGGCCGAACAATTTGGGGAACAGGATGCAAAGGTGTATACAGATTATAAGGAATTACTAAAGGACGAATCAATTGAAGTAATTCATGTTTGTACACCGAATAGTTCGCATAGTTATATCACAGTCGATTCATTAGAATCAGGAAAGCATGTGATGTGTGAAAAGCCAATGGCAAAAACCGCTGAAGAAGCTAGAAAAATGCTTGAAGCAGCTGAAAGAACAGGAAAAAAATTAACAATTGGTTATCAAAATCGTTTCCGTATCGATTCTCAATACTTACATAAGGTTTGCCAAGATGGCGATCTTGGAGAAGTATACTTCGCAAAAGGTCACGCAATTAGAAGAAGAGCTGTACCTACATGGGGAGTGTTCCTTAACGAAGAAGAGCAAGGTGGAGGTCCATTAATTGACATCGGTACACATGCTTTAGATTTAACACTTTGGCTAATGAACAATTATAAACCTAAATATGTAGTTGGAAATGTATATCATAAGTTAGGGCAAAAAGAAAACGCTGCCAATGCGTTTGGTTCTTGGGATCCAAAAGAATTTACAGTAGAAGACTCAGCATTTGGTTTTATCACAATGGAAAATGGTGCAACTGTTGTTTTAGAGTCTAGTTGGGCTTTAAATTCACTAGACGTTGATGAAGCAAAAACAACTTTATGTGGTACAGAGGGTGGAGCTGATATGAAAAATGGCTTACGCCTAAATGGTGAAAAGAATGGTAGATTGTATGACACAAATGTAGATATTCATACTGGTGGAGTAGCATTCTATGAGGGAAACACAACAGATCCTGGTGAAATTGAAGCAAGAACTTGGATTGATTGTGTAATAAATGATAAAGAACCAGTTGTTAAACCATCAGAAGCATTAGTTGTAACCGAAATTTTAGAAGCAATTTATAACTCTTCTAAAAAGGGAGAACCAATTTACTTAAATAAGTAAGGAAGTGTGGATAAGAATGACTTTGTCAATTGCTCTTCAGCTGTTTTCAGTCAGAGATGAGGCAGAAAAAGACTTCATTGAAACGTTACAACGAGTAGCGGAAATTGGTTATCATGGTGTTGAATTTGCTGGTTATGGAGGCCTTACAAGTTCTGAATTAAAGAAAGTGCTAGAGGATTTGAAGCTCAAACCATGTGGAAGTCATGTTTCTATCGATGATTTAGAGAATCGTTTAGATGATGTGATTACATATAATGTGGAAATCGGTAACAAATATATCATTTGTCCTTGGTATGTATTTGAAAGTAAGAAAGATTATCTACATGTTGCATCAGTATTAAAAGAGGCTGCAAAGAAGTGTAAGAATCACAATCTGAAAATTGGTTTTCATAACCATGCTAATGAATTTATAGAATATGATGGACAAAGAGGCTTGGATCTTTTGTTAGATCAATCAGGTGATGAGGTTATTGTTGAACTTGACACGTACTGGGTTGAATATGCGGGCATTAATCCAATTTCTTATATGGAGAAGTATCAAGATCGTTGTAAGCTACTTCACATTAAAGATATGGAGATTGTTGAAGGGGAAAAACGTTCAACAGAAGTAGGGAACGGAATTATGGATATCTCTTCTATTGTAGAAGCCGCAAAAAAATCTAACGTGGAATGGCTTGTGGTTGAGCAAGAATTTTTCACAAAACCATCGTTACAAAGTGTAAGTGAGAGCTTCGAATATTTGAATAATCTATTACGTAATTAAGAGGTAGAATGGAGGATTTGAAATGTATATCGGTTATTTAACTGGTTGTTTAGGCACAATGCCACTCAAGGAAAAAGCAATTCTAGCAAATAAGCATGGATTTAAATCTATTGAAGTTTCATGTTGGCCAAAAGATAACAGCAGAGATTACTCTGGTAGTGATATAGATGTTGTGAATCTTACGCAAGCAGAAGCGGATGAAATTAAACAGTATATTAGTGAATTAGATTTAACCATTTCTTCTCTAGCATACTACGATAATAATTTGCATAAAGATCCTGAAACGAGACTCTTTATAAATAATCATGTGAAGAAAGTAATCGACGCTGCGGTTATGTTAGGAGTTCCTGCGGTTGGTACATTTGTAGGTAGAAACGAAGATATTTCATTAGAAGAAAATTTCGATGAATATGAAAAAATTTTCACAGAGATCGTTGAATATGCAAAAGAACGCGATATCAAAATTATTATCGAAAACTGCGATATGACAGGATGGCAAAAGCGAGGAGAGCTTGGAACAATATCATGTACACCAGAGTTATGGCGCGAAATGTTCAAACGAGTTCCTCACGATAATTTTGGACTAAATTATGATCCTTCTCATTTGCATCATTTATTAATTGATTACATCGCACCTTTAGAAGAGTTCAAGGATCGTATCTTCCACGTGCATGGTAAGGATACAGAAATCTTCCAAGATAAGTTAAGCGAATATGGCAAATGGAATAAACTATTGCTAGCAACTGAAGGTTTTGGATATTGGAGATATCGTATGCCAGGTTTAGGAGACATCGATTGGGAGCGCTTTATCAACAAACTTAAAGACATTGGCTACACAGGTGTAATCAGTATCGAACATGAAGATCCATTATATGAAGGATCGGTAGAAAAGATAGAAGAAGGGCTTCGTTTAGGAGTAGAATATTTAAAGCAAAAACTATAATTATGTTAAATTATTTAATTGAAAAAGTGAGGCTTTATCAAATATGAAAACACTTAAAGTAGCTATTGTTGGCTGTGGTAATATTTTTCCAATGCATGCTCTTTCGATAGGAAAATTAGAAAATGTTGAATTGATAGCAGTTTGTGATAATAAAGAGGATCGAGCTATTAAAAAAGCTGAAGAGTTAAGTTGTCGTCCTTATGTTAATTACAAAGAAATGATTGATCAAGAAGACATAGATGTACTTCATATTTGTTTACCGCATTATCTTCACGCTGAAGTAGCCATTTATGCATCAGAAAGAAATATTCATGTTTTAACTGAAAAACCAATGTCTATTTCAATTGAAGATGCAGAAAAGATGGTTCAAACAGCAAATGATCATGAGGTTACTTTAGGGGTTATTTTTCAAAACCGATACAATCCCGGTGCTGTAGCTATTAAAGATGCGATTCAGTCAGGGGCATTAGGTAATGTTCTGTCTGGAAAGCTTCAAGTTACTTGGAGAAGAACAGATGAATACTATAGTACTAGTGATTGGAAGGGTACTTGGGAAAAAGAAGGTGGCGGCGTAGTGATTGATCAAGCCATTCATACACTAGATTTAATGAGATGGTTTGTGAATGCGGAGATTGATTATATAAGCGCGAACATCGGCAACAGAGCACACGAAATTATCGAGGTTGAAGACACTGCTGAAGGTGTAATCGCTTATAAAAATGGTGTTACTACTGCGTTTCAAGCTATTAATTACTATGGCTATGATGCGCCGGTAGAAATAGAAGTATACTGTGAGAATGGTATAGCTAAAATGGTTGGAGATCGTGGGCATATTATGTTTAATGATGGTAGAGAAATAATTGCTGATAACGATCCTACTGAAATAATCGATTATGGAAACAATGTAAAAAGTTATTGGGGTAGCAGCCATATTAAGCAAATTAAGAACTTCTATGAAGCACTTGAAAATAATGTGCAACCGGATATTACAGGAAAAGAAGCATTAAAAACGCAAAAAATGATCTGTAATATTTATGAATCTGGTAAAACAAATTCCAAAGTATATGTAAGAGGATAAAAATTAGTATCTTACACGATTTATTGCTGAACCGTTATTTTTAATCACACTTATTATTGAAACGTTTCGATAATCTATCATACATTTTAAAAAAATTATCAGACTATGATATGTTTATTGAAACGTTTCAACAGAACATTGAACAGCGTTTGTTTAACCAAGTATGAATCGTTATGAAATTGTAAGATTTGTTGAAGTAGATTAAGAGAGTAACAGCTAAAATAAGTATGGAAAACAAAATATATATTCATATAATTAAGGAGATCGAAATATGAAAAAGTTTTTATCGATTTTAACTGTATGTGCACTTTTTCTAAGTTTGGTTGCTTGTTCTGATAGCGCAAGTAGTAATAAAGATGAAAAAAATGAAGAAAAAAAGATTACTCTGAAATATGCTAACTGGAATTTGAATTCAGAAGATAAGATTAATATTGATAAATTAATGATTGAAGAATTCGAGAAGAAGAATAAAAACATAGATATTGTTATTGACGAATCCATCGATCCAAATGATTGGGAAGGGTCTTTAGCGGCAGCTGCTAGTGCTGGTAAATTACCGGATGTATTCATGATCAGCAATATACCTGTCGCATTAAAAAATGATTGGTTATTAGATATTACAGAATTAACAGAGAAGGATGAAGAATGGAATAAAATCGCACCAGCTGTTCGTGAAACAGTCGTTACGAATGACAAAGGATATGCCGTTCCATTTGCACAGTATATGTTTGGTTACATCATTAACAAAGATTTATTTAATCAAGAAAATTTAGATATTCCAACTTATGGTTGGAGCGTAGATCAGTTTTTCTCATCTATGAAAGCGTTATCAAATCCTGAAAAAAATATGATTGGTACAGGTAGAGTAGATCCTATTGTTGATTGGTATCCATACGCTATGAGTGATGATTTAGGGTTCTCTTCATTCGATGGAGAAAAATTCAATTTTAATAGTAAAGAATTTATCGAAGGAGTTAATCTATCTTTTAACGCAGCTAAAAATGATTATGCTTTTGATCATTTATCTGATGAAAAAAAGGCTCAGTTCGATGGTGAAGCTCAGTTGGATGTATTTAAAGCAGGTCAAATTGGAATGTATTATGATTTAACTTGGGGTCTTTCTAGAATAAATGATTCAGTATCTTTTGACTGGGATTTTGTTGGAATTCCAGGTGGCAAAAACATTCTTGCTAATGATTACCTTGGTATTGCAGCTACTACTAAAGAAAAAGAAGCTGCGTATGAATTTGCAAAATGGATGTCTTTCTCTAAAGAAGGCTTTATGAAGCGTATGGAATTAGCAGTAGAAAATGATGCACCGTTAACTTCATTACCAATTTCAACGGATCAAGAAGTAGTAGATCAGTATTTTGAAATTCTAGATGTTCCTGGATTAAGAGCAGCATATGATAATATCGAACAATCGATTGTAGAACCAGTTAAATTTGTTCCAGGTTTTGATGCAGCAAAGGAAGCAACAACAGGCGTTAAAGTTGGAGACATAAATAATGCGAAGGTTCGTGAGATTATTACTAATGCAGCATATGAAGGTGACATTAAAATTGAAGATTATGCTAACCAAATAAATGAATTATCTAATAAAGTCTTTGCAGAAGCGAATCAAGGACTTTAATTGAAACAAGGGCTGTATCATAGTTGTATGATTGACTATGAACCGCCCTTATTTTGATTGCAACAATAATAAACGACAAGCTACGAACATTTAGTAAAGGATCTATAACAGCGTTTCGACATTAATGAGGTTCTGAAATAATGCCAGTAAAAGCAGATTGATAGATCGTTCTTATATCATTTTCTAATAGAGGATAGGGACTTCGTGCTAACAATCTCTTTTGCTGAACACCATCTTTTGTTAATTGTTCTAGAGCTGTTTCCGGAATTTCAAACTTACTTAAAGTAGAGGGGATGCCTACATCTCTTACAAGTTGTGCTAATGCTTCTACACATTTATATGAAGCTTCTTCTTCGGATAAGTAATCGGCATTGCCACCTAAGCTTTTATAAATATCTACCATTCTTGTAGAGCAACTATTTCTAATGTAACCCATTACATATGGCAATAATACAGCATTCGATTCACCGTGAGGGATATGGTATTGCCCGCCTATAGGATAGGCTAAAGCATGAACACCTGCTGCTCCAGCATTAAAGAAGGCAAGGCCAGCAATATAGCTGCCATTACTCATATCAATACGTGCTTGTTTGTTATTTTCGTATTTTACCACTTTTCGTAATGAGCGGCTAATAAGTCGAATTGCTTGAAGGGCTAAACCATCAGTTGTCGGATTGGCATTTACAGAGATATAAGCCTCAATTGCATGTGTCAGCGCATCAACGCCTGTAGCGGCTGTAATGCGCGGAGGAACAGAGATGGTTAGCTCAGGATCAACAATGGCAACGTCTGCTAATAGATAATCATGTGTAACTACATCTTTTGATGTCTCTAATGAAAGGACTGATAAATTTGTTACTTCTGAACCTGTACCAGAAGTAGTAGGAATAAGAATTTTTGGTAGACCTTTATGCATAAAGGATTTCTTTCCAGTTAAGTTTAAATAATCGGCTACTTTTCCTTCGTTTCCAGCTAAAACGGATGCTAGCTTTGCCAAATCTAAAGCGCTTCCGCCCCCTACACCGATAATCATTTCAAATTGGCCTTCACGTGTAAAGGAAACTAGTTTTTCTCCTATTTCTAAAGGAGGTTCTGGAACAACCTCAGTAAACAAAGTGACATCATAACCTGATTCTTTAAGCGGGTTTGTTACTTTTTGAGCGATACCTATTGTTTCTAACATTGGGTCGGTTATGACTAGAATTTTTTTCAGTTTGTATTTGTTTACTTCAGGTACTAATTGTTCTAATGATCCCCAGCCTACATAACTACAAGGGGCAAAAACGATTTTTGCAACGTTCATTTTTTTCACCGATCCTATTTATTCATAATATCCTTCAGTAGATTTTCGGAAACTCTTAAATTGATTTGCATCATGACCAAACCAGACTTGAGAATTTGTATCTTGGGCTAATCTACGGATTTTCTCAACTGTATTGGAATAGCCTACAGAATCATATAGGATACCTGGTGGCTTAATGGGCGGACCAAAGCTTTCGGCTGTATAAATCGCATCAGAAGCAAGAATAATCTTGCCTGTATCCGGTAGGTCGACATGAAGTCCTAGCATCCCCCAAGCATGTCCACTACCAAAGTTTAATACTTTAATTCCATCTGCGAGAATAAGATTGTCTTCACTTTTCTTAACGGTTCTCCATTGTAAATGATTCTTAATCCACGCATCGATGTCTCCCCATACGTATGCTCCTTCCTTCTGATTGCGAGCATAAGATTGTAAAGTTCCGTTTAACTCGTCTTCATGTACGATAATTGTCGCATTCGTAAACATTTCTAAGCAACCAGCATGATCCAAGTGTAGATGAGAAGCTACTACATATTTAATATCTTCAGGTCGCACCCTTAATTGTTCAAGGCGATGATGAAGATAACATTCTTCACTCATATTAAGCGGAAAAGTTGCTTGAGTTGCTTGCGACCATCGACCTTGTGCTCCCATAGAATTAGGGTTACAAGCGGTATCAAACAAAATTTTACCCTCTGGATGATCAATTAGAACTGTATAAATAGGAAACTCAACAAATTCAGCTGATACATTTGGATTATTTACAGTTGCAGGATTGTGCATAGCAATCATCCAATTCTTGTCCATTCTCATACGTCCGTTATCCATCACATAAAGTTTTGGATTAGGTTTAATAATATTAGGCATGTACTTCTTCCTCCTTAAATGGTTTCATTTATCCCGTTCTAACTGTCGCTAAGACTCTTACTTTGAAACGAAAGTAAAAGCGAA
>NZ_JBALMO010000166.1:5220-17640 GCF_036963345.1 Bacillus sp. JJ722 | reverse complement strand
ATATAACAATAATAATGAATGTTACCTTAACTGATCTTAACAAAAACATTACGTTATATTTAGATAACTCTGTATTAATAAGTAAAATGGATCAACTAGACGAAAGTCCAGATGTTTTATTAAAGGTTGATAAATTAACTTTTTACAAGTTAACATTTAGAAAACTTACTGTAGATCAAGCGGTGGAAGATGGGAAGTTAGTAATAACGGGTGATGGTAATAAACTAAATGAATTAGTGTCTCTATTTGATCATTTCACTTATGCATTAAATATAGTAACACCTTGAATCTATGGACGTTTTTTACCATTGAATGAAGCGGAGAGTCTTGCTTTATTTTATTAAAAGTCAAAACAATAATTTTATATTAGGTAAAACAGAAGGATAGATTTCAGTGAGGAATCTATCCTTTTTTTTACTTTAATAAATGATATAATTATTTTGACTAATAAAATATTTTTTACTAATGAAAAAATAAGGGGGTAGTAATTATGAATTATCTAGATTTCTATTTGCGAAAACATAATTGTAAAAGATATGATGTTCATAAAAAAACTGGTATAAGTCAGCAGTTACTTTCAACTCACAAAAATAAAAAAATAGAAAAGTTTTCTAGTAAAGTGTTAATTGCAATTGCAGATACTTTAAGTAAAACCCCAGGTGATGTACTAAATGAGCTGTTGATTTTAGAAAGAGAAAATCCAGCTTTTGAAGCATTTAATCCGAATGAATTATTAGAGGGATTAGAGGCGAAGTATGATAAGATCCTCATTCAAGGAGCATATTACAAAGAAGTAAAGAAAATAATGGATACTCATCTTTCAGAGAATGAGCGGCTTGGTGTGGAATTAGGGGGCGCAGGTGCCATAACTATTTTAATCTACGCAATCGAAATAGTAAGAGATTTGTTCAGTAATTCAGAAAAAATTGATAAAGAAATAGAAAAAAAGTTAAATTTATATAAAGTTAAAGAGATATCTGATGATAGTTTATTGTTAAGTTTAAAACAATTAGATTATTAATTAATTTAAAATGAGCAACAAAAATTGTATATCGAACAAGGACATTTAATAGTATATTTACTTGTCCTTGTTCGGTATGCTTTCATGTTATAGAATAAATCTTTTTGTAAAATTATTTTTTTTATATAGAAAAAAGTGTATGAAATATTTATAATATTATGTAGATTGCTTATACAGATAAACTTTCTCACCAAGAAATGTAAGCGCTTTATACAGAAAGATTTGAGGCGATAAAGCTTCAACAATTAAGAAGGTTGTTTTTAGGGAACAGCCTTTCTTGAGTGCTATAAAAAATCGATTGGTTATTGGGGGAATAAAGATGGGTTATACACGAGATTTCTTTATACATCTATCACAAAATAGGGTATTGAATGAAGGGGCTAAAAAATGGGGTCTCAAGCTTGGGGCACAATCTGTTGTGGCAGGAACCAATATTGAAGAGATGATTCAAAGTGTTAAAAAACTTAATGCATCTGGAATTTCGGCGACAATTGATAATCTTGGAGAATTTGTTTTTAAAAGAGAGGAAGCAATAGAAGCGAAAGAGCAAATTCTAGAAGTATTAGATGCTATTCATGAGAATGGGGTTGACGCTCATGTCTCATTAAAACCTACTCAGTTAGGCTTGGATATTGATTACGATTTTTGCTTGGATAATTTAAGAGAAATTATTGCTAAAGCAAGTGAATATAAGATATTTGTTAATTTCGATATGGAGGACTCTAATCACCTACAGCCTTCGTTTGATTTAATGGATGTACTATCTAAAGAATTTGAAGGTAGTATAGGAACTGTTATACAAGCATATTTTCATAATGCTAAAGATAATATAGAAAAATATAAAAATTGCCGTTTGCGGATTGTGAAGGGGGCTTATAAAGAGCCGTCACATATTGCTTATCAAAGTAAAGTGGAAATTGATCGTAATTTCATAGAGTTGATAGAATATCACTTATTGAATGGTACGTTTACTAGCATCGCAACACATGATCATCTCGTTATTAATCACGTGAAAGAATTTGTGAAAAAACATAATATTTCAAAAGAAAAATTTGAATTTCAGATGCTCTATGGTTTCAGAAAAGAATTACAATTGCAGCTAGCTAGTGAGGGCTATCGTTTCTGTACGTATGTACCATTCGGCAAGGATTGGTATGGATATTTTATGCGTCGTCTAGCTGAGCGACCTCAAAATCTTGGATTAATCGGAAAGCAAGTTTTCAATAAACGAACGAATATCGTGATCGGAGTTGGAGTGGCAGCTTTCTTATTAGGTAGAAAATCAAAGAAATAAGGTGGAAAATAGGTCAGCCCCTTTTGGAGGAGCTGACTATTTTTATCGAAGATTAACGGGCTGTAAGACTCCCACTTCAAGAAGTTGAGTTAAGAAAAAATTTCTAAGTGGGGGATCAACAGCCCGTAAAGGCCCGATTGGTTCAACTAACAATCAGTGGGGGATGAAGAAAAACCCCCACTGATTGAAGTTTCACTTTATTTAATATTATATTTTCTTAATCGATACTGTAAGCTCTGTCTACTGACTTGAAGTGCTTTTGCACTTTGAGAAATATTATTGTCATGATGATCGAGAACTTGTTTTAAATATGCTTTTTCTACGTTTTCCATATATGTATCAAGTGGTAAAAAATCGTTCTTGATAGGTTCTGCATGTTTCACTGGTAGTGTTTGTACGGTTTCTTTTGAAGCATTTCTTTGTTTTAGTGTATATGGCAATAGATTAGGTGTAATATATAGTTCGTGTTGTTCTAAGAGATTCATCATTCCTTCAATGATATGTTCTAATTCACGTACGTTTCCAGGCCAATCATAATGTAGAAAGTAAGATAGTATGTCCTGACCAATCGGTTGGACAATCATGTCGAATAGCTGATTAAATTTATTGATAAAATGATTGGAAAGCAATTCGATATCTTGCTTTCGATTTCGTAATGGTGGAACGAATAAAGAAACAACACTTAAACGATAATAAAGATCTTTACGTAAATGATTGTTCGTAATGGCTTCTATCGGATCTTCATTTATGGTCGCAATTATACGTACATCAATACTTTTATCTTTGGTATCGCCTACTCGGCGGATCGTTTTCTCTTGCAAGGCTCGCAATAACTTTGCTTGAAGGTTTGGACTTAATGAATTAATTTCATCTAATAATAAAGTACCGCCTTCCGCTTGTTCAAATAATCCAGGTCTTTCTATCGATCCGGTAAATGCCCCTTTTTTGGTTCCAAATAAAATACCCTCAATTAAGCTTTCAGGAAGTGAAGCGCAATTTTGGCTTATGAAAGGCTGCGCAGATCGATTACTTCCATTATGAATGCTTTGTGCGAATAATTCTTTCCCTGTTCCTGTTTCTCCAATTATTAAGATTGAAGAAGTAGTTCTTGTGACACGTTTGCTAGCTTCAATGACATCTACGAAATTGGGGCTTCTTCCGATGATACTATCAAATGTATAGCGAGTATTTCCTTTATTCAAAATATTATTTTTAATAATTCTCTCTAAATGAGAAATATCCTTTGCTACTTCAATAGCTCCAATAATTGTTAGGTTATCATCATCGTAAAGCGGATATGTATTAGTTATAGTTGTTATTTCTTGTCCGTGGTGATTGAAATATGTCTGTTTAGAGTTTTGAATAACCATCCCTTTGTTAAGGGCATTTAACATCGTACTTCCGGTTTCTTCATTGAATTGAAAAACTTCTGGGATGGTTTTACCAATCACATCCTTGACGATCATTCCTTCGATCTCAGCCATTTTCTCATTGTATACAATCGTAACTCCTTCACGATTGATAATGTGAATCCCTGAGTCAACCACATTTACGATTCGTTGCAGGATAGATTGGAGGCTTAAGGTTTTCATGTAGCTGATGTCCACGTTGATCCCTCTTTTCTTCTTTATATTTAATAGTGTAATAGATATATGGGGGTTGGTGCAAATTCATTTTGCGCGCAAAAAAATAAAATGGTGGATATGCAATCAAATTTTGCACCTTTAGATAGAAAAGTCTTGTTTTTATGCCATTTTTCGAGTTGGCACGGTACTTGCATATATTTATGTATGTAAGCTACTTAAACAAAAAGGGAGAGGGATTAAATGGTACAAACATATAAACATGAACCGTTTACAGATTTTACAGTAGAAGAGAATAAATCAGCGTTTATACAAGCGTTACATAAAGTAGAAAGTGAATTAGGAAAAACCTATCCACTAATTATAAATGGCGAGAAAATTTTCACAGATGAAAAAATCACTTCATATAATCCAGCTAATAAAGCAGAGGTAATCGGTCATGTTTATAAAGCAACAAAAGAGCATGCTGAGCAAGCGATGCAAGCGGCTGACCAAACATTTATGGAAGAATGGAGAAAAACAAATCCTGCTACACGTGCAGATATAGTCTTTAAAGCAGCAAGCATGATTCGTAAGCGAAAGCATGAATTCTCGGCATGGCTTGTGAAGGAAGCTGGTAAGCCATGGAATGAAGCGGATGCAGATACAGCAGAGGCTATTGATTTCTTAGAATATTATGCACGTCAAATGCTTGAAATGAAAGATGGAATGCCTGTTTTAAGTCGTGCGAATGAGTTTAATCAATATAATTATGTACCGCTTGGAGTAGGAGTCATCATTTCTCCTTGGAATTTCCCATTTGCGATCATGGCAGGGATGACGACTGCAGCATTTGTTTCTGGCAACACAGTTGTATTGAAGCCAGCAAGTACAACTCCAGTGATTGCAGCTAAATTTATGGAAGTTTTAGAAGAAGCTGGTCTACCGGCAGGTGTTGTGAATTATATTCCTGGTAGTGGTTCTGAAATCGGTGATTATTTAGTTGATCATAAAAGAACAAGATTTATTTCCTTTACAGGCTCTCGCGAAGTAGGCGTTCGTATGAATGAAAGAGCGGCTATTGTTCAAGAAGGTCAAATTTGGCTGAAGAGAGTCATTGCCGAAATGGGAGGGAAGGACACTATAGTTGTAGATCGTGAGGCGGATTTAGACTTAGCTGCAAAATCGATTGTTGCTTCGGCATTCGGTTTCTCTGGTCAGAAATGTTCAGCATGTTCACGCGCCGTTATACATGAAGATGTATACGATACAGTTTTAGAACGTGCGATTAAATTGACGAAAGAAATGTCTATTGGTAATCCAGCAGACATTGAAAACAAAATGGGTCCAGTTATTGATCAAGCTGCTTACGATAAGATCATGAGTTATATTAATATCGGTATGAAAGAAGGAAAAATCGTTCATGGCGGTGAAGGAAACGATTCGACTGGATATTTCGTACAGCCGACAATTATTGCGGATGTCGAAGCTGATGCACGCTTAATGCAGGAAGAAATTTTTGGACCTGTAGTTGCTTTCTGTAAAGCAAAAGACTTTACCCATGCAATTGAGATTGCGAATAACACAATGTATGGATTAACAGGAGCTGTTATAACTAATAATCGTGCGCATATTGAACAAGCGCGAGAAGATTTCCATGTTGGTAATTTGTATTTTAATAGAGGATGTACAGGAGCCATTGTAGGTTATCAACCATTTGGTGGATTTAACATGTCAGGAACAGATTCTAAAGCTGGCGGACCAGATTACTTGCTACTTCACATGCAAGCAAAAACTACATCTGAACAATTTTAATGAACGGTTCCACTTACTAATGAAGTAGGTGGAACAAAAAATAAAAAAGTGGAGGGAATTATGATGCAAAAAGTAACAGAAAGAATTATTGAACAAACAGAACAATTCGGAGCACGCAATTATCATCCACTGCCGATTGTTATTTCGAAAGCAAAAGGAGTTTGGGTGGAAGATCCTGAAGGCAATAAATATATGGATATGCTTAGCGCTTATTCAGCGGTTAATCAAGGGCATTGTCATCCTAAAATCATTCAAGCGTTAAAAGATCAGGCAGATCGTGTGACGTTGACTTCCCGTGCTTTTCATAGCGATCAACTTGGCATATGGTATGAAAAAGTTGCGCAATTAACAGGGAAAAGTATGTCGCTTCCAATGAACACTGGTGCTGAAGCGGTTGAGACAGCTTTTAAAGCAGCTAGAAGATGGGGCTATCAAGTAAAAGGAATCAAAGCTAATCGAGCGGAAATCATTGCTTGTACAGGAAACTTCCATGGAAGAACGATGACGGCAGTATCACTATCTTCTGATGGAGAATACCGTGAAGGCTTCGGTCCGATGCTACCAGGTATTAAGTTGATTCCTTACGGTAATCTGGAAGCACTTAAAGAAGCTATCACACCGCAAACAGCAGCCTTTTTAATTGAGCCAATCCAAGGGGAAGCTGGTATTATCTTACCTCCTACAGGATTCTTAAAAGCAGCATATGAGCTATGCAAAGAAAATAATGTATTGTTTATTGCTGATGAAATTCAATCAGGTCTTGGTCGCACTGGAAAAACTTTCGCTTGTGATTGGGAGGATGTTATTCCAGATATGTACATTTTAGGAAAGGCTCTTGGCGGAGGCGTGTTCCCAATTTCCTGTGTAGCTGCAGATAAAGAGATTCTTGGTGTGTTTAATCCTGGATCACACGGGTCTACATTCGGGGGAAATCCTTTAGCGTGTGCGGTATCCATTTCTTCTCTTGAAGTTTTAGAAGAAGAGCACTTAGCAAATCGTTCTTTGGAAATGGGAGAATATTTCGTAAGTTGCTTAAAAGAAATCAAACATCCTGCTATCAAAGATATCCGTGGTAGAGGCTTATTTATTGGTGTGGAGCTCACAGAATCCGCACGTCCTTATTGTGAACAATTAAAAGCTGAAGGACTGCTTTGCAAAGAGACACATGAGACGGTAATTCGTTTTGCGCCGCCTTTAACAATTGAGAAGCAGGACTTAGATTGGGCGATTGAACGAATTAGTAAGGTTTTTTTAGCTAAATAACCACGAATAATGGAGTGATGTATGGTGAGTAATCATCAACAAATCATTGAATGGTACAATTATTTTCATTCACATCCAGAAGTAAGTGGTCAAGAAATCGAAACAACGAATGCCATAGCCCGGATTTTAGATGGGCTTGGCGTTCGTTATCAACGATTTTCTGACTGTACTGGATTGATTGCTGAGATAGGTGATGGTGATCATGTCGTTGCATTGCGGGCTGATATTGATGCACTATGGCAAGAGGTAGATGGCATTATGCGACCTAACCATTCGTGTGGACATGATGCACATATGGCGATGGCATTAGGTGCTATATTGTACTTAAAGGATAAAAATCTAGAACGTGTATGCCGTTTTATATTTCAACCTGCTGAAGAAAAAGGTAATGGTTCGCTATGGATGATAGAACGTGGGGCGATGAAGGATGTGTCGTCTTTATTCGGCATGCATGTCCGACCGAAAGATGAACTTCCATACGGCATGTTCACGCCTTCCATTTATCATGGAGCTTGTGTATTTTTAGAAGGGAAAATAACAGGAGTGGATGCACATGGTGCAAGACCGCATCAAGGGAAAAACGCTATTGATGTGGTAGTTGCAGTTCATGCTTATCTTAAATCGCTTTATATGGCACCAGATGAGTGTTATTCCATAAAGTTGACAAAAATAGCTGCCGGTAGCGAAAGCGCTAACATTATTCCAGGGACAGCTTCATTTTCTATAGATGTACGCGCGCAGAATAACAGAGTGATGGATGCATTAATCGAATCCGTGGAAAATGGAATGCATAATATAGCTAAACTTTATGGTGTACAAATGGATTATGAATGGCTGGATTATACACCAGCGGCCACGGTTTCTGAACAAGCTGAAGCAACAGCAAGAGAAGCGATCATTAAAGTAGCTGGTAAAGATGCTCTATCAGCAGCGATTTTTACACCAGGCAGTGATGATTTTCATTTCTACAACCGTAAAAACCCCGATTTACAGACCACCATGATTGGTATCGGTGCGAATGTCCAACCTGGCTTGCACCATCCACACATGACTATTAAAACAGACATTCTTGACAAAGGGGCACAAATACTAGCAGAGGCTTTACAACGTTCTAAAAAAATATAAAAAACAGAATATTCAAAAACGGAGGAGACTAGATGGAGAAGAAAATGCCCTTTTGGTTAGCGATCATTCCTTTAGTTGTAATGATTGTAGTGATGGCAATAACGGTTGTTTGGCTTGAACAAGGCCCACACGTTCCGTTGATAGTAGGTACAGCCACCGCGGCTCTTGTTGCCTGGAAGGTAGGCTATAAGTGGAACGAACTAGAAGAAGCGATGTATAAAGGCATCAGGCTTGCTTTACCAGCGATTGTTATTATTATATTAGTTGGGTTAACAATCGGAGCATGGATTGGTGGCGGTATCGTTGCTACAATGATTTATTATGGTTTGAAAATTATTACACCTTCACTCTTTCTCGTATCCATTACAATTATATGTGGAATTGTCTCACTTGCAATTGGTAGCTCTTGGTCTACCATGGGAACGATTGGTGTTGCGGGCATGGGAATTGGTTTAAGTATGGGGATACCAGCGCCTATGATTGCTGGTGCAATTATTTCAGGTGCATATTTCGGCGATAAAATGTCACCTTTATCAGATACAACGAATCTAGCAGCTGGGTTAACAGGTACAGATCTTTTTGTACATATTCGTCATATGTTCTATACGACGATTCCAGGTTTAGTTATTGCGTTAGTAGCATTTTGGTTTTTAGGAAAAGATTTTGGGGAAAGTGGCGCTCAAACTACGGATATTGAACAAACACTTAGTGTGTTACAAAAGGAGTTTGTGATTTCACCATTCTTACTGTTGATTCCACTTATTGTTATTATTTTGGTAGCTAAAAAAGTACCGGCAATCCCAGGATTACTTATTGGAATATTGCTTGGTTTTCTATCGCATGTATTCGTGCAAGGTGGATCATTTGCTGAAGCTGTAGCTGCTTTGCAAAGTGGGTATGTCATTGACACAGGAAACACCATGGTTGATAAACTGTTTAATGGTGGTGGTTTAGATAACATGATGTATACGGTTTCAATGACGATTGTAGCGATGACATTCGGTGGAATGTTAGAGTATACTGGTATGCTGCAAGCTATTGTCAATCAAATCCTTAAGTTAGCCAAAACAGCTAAAGGACTTATCGTGTCCACGCTTGTTTCATGCTTTGCAACGAATGCAAGTTGCTCAGAACAATATATTTCAATTGTTATACCATCAAGAATGTATGCGCAGGCATATCGTGATAAGGGACTAGCGTCCAAAAACCTGTCTAGGGTTTTAGAAGATGGGGGAACGCTCACGTCTGTCTTCATACCTTGGAATACATGTGGTGTGTTCATTTTCGGTACATTAGGAGTCAGCGCATTTGAATATGCGCCGTATGCTATTTTGAATCTGGTCGTACCAATCATTTCAATTATATACGCGTTGACAGGGTTCACAATTGAGAAGATGGACGACGAAGAACGAGCTAGAATCAAAAGAGAACAGCAAAACAGTGCACTTGGAATATAAGGGGGAATCATGATGATTACATCTATTACTTTGTACGCCATCCGATTGCCATTGCATGAGCCATTTGTGATTAGTTATCACACGTATCATGATATGCCATCAGTTATTGTTAAAATGGAGACTGATGATGGCTGGATAGGCTACGGTGAAGCTGTAGCAGATGAACATGTAACAGGTGAAACGTGGGAAAGTACGTTCAACATTTTAAAGTATACACTGGCACCACTACTAATCGGTCAGGATCCAAGTGCTTTCGAGAAAATCCACGATCGAATGAATGGAGCTATATACGGTGCTCCAACAGCTAAAGCAGCGATTGACATCGCTTGCCATGATTTAGTGGCGAAAAAACTTGATGTACCAATATATCAACTAATAGGTGGTCGTTATCATGACAAATTCCCTATCACACATGTGCTAAGTATCCAAGAGCCAACAACGATGGCTAAGGAAGCGATTGCAAAAGTGTCAGAAGGTTATCGCTCATTCAAAATGAAAGTAGGAAAAAACGTTCAACAAGATATCGAGCGAATCCGAGCGGTTCGTAGTGCTGTTGGTCATGAGGTAAGTATTAGAGTGGACGTTAATCAAGGCTGGGTGAACAGCTCTAACACTCTTAGCTCCTTACATAATCTTGAAGAATTAAAAGTAGACTGGCTAGAACAGCCAGTCCTAGCTGATGATCTTGAAGGTATGGCTTTTCTGAAGAGAAAAGCACGCATTCCAATAATGGTTGACGAAGGATTAAAAGGTGCGAAAGAAATGCGCGACATTATTCAGAAACAGGCTGCAGATAAAGTGAATATTAAGCTGATGAAATGTGGTGGAATTTTACCAGCGGTCAAGTTAGCAAACCAAGCAGAAATGGCAGGAATGGAATGTCAAATCGGCTCAATGGTGGAGTCTTCAATTGGCTCAGCAGCAGGATTCCATGTAGCTTTTTCTAAGAAGATTATTACTTCTGTTGAATTAACAGGACCGTTGAAGTTTTCTAAAGATGTAGGAAATCTTCATTATGATGTTCCGTTTATCCAACTATCGGAGAAAAGTGGATTAGGAATTGATATCGATGAACGAATTCTTTCGGAATTGACCGTGTTTCAACATGTTATACAATGAAAGGAGGGGAAGCGGTGATTAGTCAAGGTGTTCTTTCGAACGGACAAACATATACAGTGAAAAAATTAGCGATGGAGCATATTACAAGCGTTCTTTCCTTACAAGAGACAGTGGTTGTTGACCTAGATAATCCAAGTATTCTCCAACCTCTAGAAGAAGAGGAATTCCGCTATATTTTATCTGGTAACGGTTTAATGATAGGGGTTTTTGTAGATCATGAACTTATCGCTTTTCGAGCGCTCCTTGTCCCTTATACTTTAGAAGATCATTTAGGCATAGATGCTGGGCTACCTGAGAAGGATTTAAATCTAGTCATCTATCAAGACATTAGTAATGTTCATCCGCATTTTCGTGGCATGAGTCTACAGCGTAGTATGGCTAGTTGGATTATGGATGAATTAAATAAACAAGAACATTCTTATAAGTACATTCTAGCTACTGTTGCGCCATTTAATATTGCTAGTTTAAAAGACAAATTCTCACAAGGAATGGAAATAGTTGCTTTAAAGCCGAAATATGGCGGGAATTTACGCTATGTTTTTATGAAACAATTGGATCAGCAATTGCAAAGACAAGAAGAGACAGTATTTTGTGAAATGAGTGATACCATTGCTCAACAACAATTGCTGAATGAAGGTTATCGAGGGCAAGGGATCGAATTATTAAATGGTAAGTATTATGTAATATTCGGAAAAAATTCTTGATGTAGTAAGGGATCGAAAGCCTTTTACCAAATTTTGATGCCGAATTTCCCCTTAACTTTAAGGTGAAAATTAAATGCTTCTCATGAGTTGACCAAACTTTTGAGAAGCTTTTTCTATCTTTTGTTATATGAAGATAAACTTAGGTAATTGTTTCATAGTTTGATTGGGCAAGACGATCCATAATCTGTAAAAGTTTAACATCGGCCTCTACAAGTGAAAAGGTACTCACTAGAACTTAGATGTGCTATTATTAAGACATGAATTAGCATAAATACCAAATATTGAAAAAGTATATATTTATAAAGTAGCATAAAAGAAGCAAAAAAGTTTCAAATGGGGAACAAGCTTTAAAGGGGATGCCTGATGATGATAGTATATTTATCGCAGATTAACGGGCTGTAAGACCCCTACTTCAAGAAGTTGAGTTAATAAAAATTTTCTAAGTGGGGGATCAACAGCCCGTAAAGGCCCGATTGGTTCAACTAACAATCAGTGGGGATGAAGAAAAACCCCCACTGATTGAAGTTTCACTTTATCTAAAATAAGAGTGACGGATGATATAATGATATACCGATACGGACCAAATAAAGATAAAATGGATGGTATTATCGAGATTGATCGCTTAGATTTTCATAAGCCACCCAAGCTGACATTAGCATCTGATGATAGTAGTAGGGGTTTCTATGCAATTAGAGCTATTGGTAAAATGGGGAAATATCATCGTAGAAATGATTTCCCAGAAGAAGATATGTTTGCTAGTGGTTTTCAAAACACTTATTTTTGAGTGTTTTTTATTTTTTGCTTTGAAAAGAGTTGAAAAAATGAAATTGAATGAGCTAAAAATAGATTAGAAATACCTATTGATGATAATACAAAAGATGCAACGTTAGAAGTTCGTTTGGATGATGCAATAGACCAAGTGTATGGATTATACATAATACGGTTAATCAGTTTTATCGTAGATTAACGGGCTGTAAGACCTCCACTTCAAGAAGTTGAGTTAAGAAAAAATTTCTAAGTGGGGGATCAACAGCCCGTAAAGGCCCGATTGGTTCAACTA
>NZ_JBALMO010000166.1:0-5173 GCF_036963345.1 Bacillus sp. JJ722 | reverse complement strand
AAAACCCCCACTGATTGAATTTTCACTTTATTTCAGGACATATTATTTTTTGTGTTGTCACTGAGTAATGAAGAAGAAGTGTTAAAAGAATTGGTACCGAGTGGGTAAATAATTATGCATATTACATAGTAAGTATGAATAGGACATTTGATGGATATAGAACGAATTATGTCGTATCGATAACGATCCATAGATAGTCATGATACGAGAAAAATAGTTGCGGAAAATAGCAATGTAGATAAGATATTTTTAGCTTATCATGGAAATATTCCGCAATCATTTTTTGCTGTTTGATAACATAACTGTCAACTATCATTGCGTGTTTACGAAAGCGTATGCTTCTATCTTTTTCGGGTATTTGCCAAAACAATAAATAGAATAAACTTAAGGTATAAATGCTTGATATGTCGAACTTTGTATATTGAAAATTTTTAAAATATCCACCTTTAGTAACTAATAATTATTCTGGAAATTGTTACAATTATGTTAACAACCAGATTCAACTTTTTGTAGGCTCTGTTATTGTTCTTTGAAGAGTGGGATTTTCAGTTCATTATATAGAACTGTTTTCTCCGTGACCTCATAACTGCGAGTTATGGAAATCACCTATTAGAACACTAGCGGGGCCTTTTTAAAATAACCTGTAAGGAGGAATGAGGATGGAACGTAACGTACATTTGTTTCCACATCAGGTAGACGAATTGGTTGAGTTGAAAGCGGAAGTGCCGACAGGAGTAGAACTGGTTCAGGCACCTGCAGTCTGGGACAGAACGACTGGCAAGGGAATGAAGGTGGCTATTTTGGACACAGGATGTGATTTATCACATCCAGAACTACGGAACAGGATTATTGGTGGGTGTAATTTTACGAATGATGATAATGGGAATCGGGAAGTATTTAAGGACTATAATGGACATGGTACCCATGTTGCCGGAACGATAGCGGCTGAAAGGAACGGTACAGGTGTGACTGGAGTAGCCCCTGAAGCTGATTTGCTCATTGTTAAGGTATTAGATAAAAATGGGTCAGGCACTTACGAATGGATTATTCAAGGTATTCAATATTCAATTGAGCAAAAGGTCGATATTATCTCTATGAGTTTAGGGGGACCGACTGATATGCCAGCTCTGCATGAAGTGATTAAAGAAGCCGTGTCAAAGGAGATATTGGTGGTTTGCGCTGCTGGTAATGCCGGAGATGGAGATGATTCCACAGACGAACTCGGATATCCAGGCTCATACAATGAGGTAATCAGTGTTGGAGCTGTTGATTTGGAATGGAGGTCATCCCGTTTCACCAATTCTAATAATGAAGTGGATTTGGTTGCACCTGGGGAAAGAATACTTAGCACGTATCTTGATGGTAAATATGCGAGTTTAAGCGGAACATCGATGGCTACCCCACATGTGGCAGGTGCCTTGGCATTGATTAAGAATATGGCAAATAAATCTTTCGAAAGAAAATTGACAGAGCCAGAATTGTATGCACAACTAATAAAACGGACTGTACCGCTTGAATATTCATCTAAACTTATTGGCAATGGCTTTCTGTATTTGACAGCTGATAATCTTTTAAAAGAGAAATGGAACGAGGTTAGGAGTGTACACCATGTATGAGGAATTCTAAAAATTTCCGGGTGCATCGTTTCTTGAACACCCAGGAGTCCGGTTTTTGAGTATATGAAAAACGGTCGCAATGAATTAAGCAGCGGTTTTTGCCGCGGGTGGTATGTTTCCTTGTATATCCCTAATTAAAGGGAGGAGGTGACTTGCCTTATGCTATTCCTGCGTTCGATCTTAGAAAGCTCGTTGATGATTTTTTTTACCACATTTGCTTCTGCATTAGCTATACGGATGGCAAATAGTAATCGAAAAAAAAGAAATACCACCCAGAGCCGACGCAAACGGAAACGGAAAGGTGGTTGAAGAATTCCACTGCTACATGGAATAGTCAGGGAGTGATCACTCCCTGACCTTTTTTATATACATTAATATTAAACGCACCTACCATATTTTTCAACCATAGCGGCTCAGATATATCTAACCTTATAGGGCTATGGTCAAAAAATTGCCATTATTAATAACCGCGTGGGATGAAATTCTGTATAATCAATATTATGCTAGAAGATAAGTTTAAAACGAAATAACACTTGAAAAAGCCTTCTCTATTTAAAGAGGAGGCCTTTTGTGTATTTGTCTACAATATTATTTCGATTTATAAATCTTCGCTGAAGGAATTGTCTCATCTTGTTCATCATAACGAGATATTTTTCTCGTATCTGGTGCAAAGAATGTTAGGATAAGGGACAGTATAAGCCCGCCTATCATAAACCCGCCAAAAACTAGTGGTGAGGGACCGTATGATTCAGCCATTGATGTCCAAATCATTGGACCGAAGCCAACTATTGCAGCGGCAATTTGATACCCGACTGATAGTCCAGTATATCGAATATTTGCCGGAAATAGCTCCGAAAAGAACGTCCCTTGTGTCGAAAAAATGGCTCCCCATAAAATCCCTAGCATGACTGCTTGCATGATAAAGAGCCAAGATGCACTTTGTTCAATTAAATTGAAATATGGTATAGCAAGAACAATCATTGTTACAAGACCACTAATGTAAATCGTCTTTCGACCAATATAATCGGATAAATAACCTGCGATAGGAATAGTAATTAGCATCGTAGCGCAACTGATAGTCAATGCTGTAAGTGCTGTATCACGAGAGTAATCTAAATAGGTCGTAGCATATACAAGAATAAATGACATAAGGAAAACATTAAAGAAACCATCACCTAATTTGAGACCTATAACATGCAAGACACTTTTCCAATTTGAACGGAACGTCTCGACAATAGGTACTTTAACAAGTTCACCACTAGCTTTTTGCTGTTGAAATGCTGGTGTTTCTTCAATTCCGTTTCTGATCCAAAGCGCTAACACAATTAGGACGGCACTTAGAAGGAATGGAATACGCCAGCCCCAAGCCATAAATTGGGCTTCGGTTGTTAGAGAACTAATTAATGTAAAACTAAACGTACCTGCAACTAGTCCAATAGGAACGCCTAATTGTGGAATGGAACCATATAGTCCTCGAATTCCTTTTGGGGCATATTCGGTCGCTAATAATACCGCACCTCCCCATTCTCCACCAAGTGAAATTCCTTGGATTAACCGAAGGAGTACTAAAAGAATCGGAGCTAATAAACCAACCTGTTCATAAGTAGGTAATGTACCGATAAGGAAGGAACTACCTCCCATACCAATGAGCGTGAGCATGAGAGAGGCCTTCCGACCGATCTTATCTCCCATATGCCCAAATAGTATACTTCCAATTGGACGAGCTGCATATCCAGCTCCGAATGTAGCAAAAGCGATTAATATTGAAATTGCGGGATCATGATTTGGGAAGAAGAGGGTTGAGAATACTAACCCAGTTGCTGTCCCATATAAATAGAAGTCATACCATTCAATAACTGAGCCAGCAACGCTAGCAAAAAGAATTCGACCTTTTTTCATATTTAATACTCCCTTCGAGCAGATAATAAACTGCTAGTAATAATAGAATGGTATTACTTAAAATGCTAAAAACTGATATTAAATAGATGTGTTAAGTTTTTTTAAATAGTCATCTTTTAAAATATTTTTCTGTATTTTACCAACAGAAGTTCGTGGGAATTCACTAATTATATGTATCTCTGAAGGTACTTTAAATTTAGCTAGTTTCTCTTTACAATGAGTGATTAGTTCTTCCTGTGAAACAGTTTGATTCTCATGCACTATGACAAAAGCAATGATTGCCTCATCTCGCATGGAATCTGGAACACCAATAACAGCAGCATCGTAGACTGCTGGATGAAGGGTTAATTTCGATTCAACTTCATTTGCCGCAATATTTTCCCCGGAACGTTTGATCATATCTTTGATACGATCAACGAAATAGAAGTAACCTTCATCATCTATTAAGGCATTGTCACCCGTATACAACCATCCATTATGTAAGGTATCAGCTGTAGCTTCTGGATTTTTGAAGTATCCTTTCATTAATGTGCGACCTGGAACACCTTTAACAATGATTTGTCCTACTTGATTGGTAGACACTTCGTTTCCATCTTTATCAACTAGAGCTACTTCATATCCGATTGTTGGCTTACCGATACTAAGATTTTTGCGTAATCCATCAATAGGATTCATGAGCGGAACCCCAATAGTTTCGGTCATTCCGTACAACTGTAGTAAGGAAACATTATATTTGCTTTGAAATTCATCGATTTGTTTTTCAGGTAGCGTTTGGGCATACCAGATTAATCGTAAGCTATTATGTATATCTTCTAAGTCATAATTTTGAGCTAGTATCATTCTAATCGGAGCTGCAAATAAAGATCCGACAGTCGCTTGGAGCTTGATAGCTTGTTTGAAATATCTTGATGCACTAAAACGTTCGGTAAGAGCGATACTTGCCCCAACAACTAGAGCTGACATCGTTGAATAGTATTGTGCGTTTCCGTGAAATAAGGGTAATACGAGGAATTGGCGATCACTAGGAGATAAACGGATGGATTTGGACATCACTTCTCCAGTGAAAATATAGTTTGCATGCGTTACTTGGACACCTTTAGGCTTTGAAGTTGTACCAGATGTATATAGCATAGAAGCAACATCATCTGCGAATAGAGGAATATCAGGGAGGTTGGACTTAGCCTGTGCCATTAAATAATCTATTGAAAGAACTCTAAATTCTTCTCCAGTGTATCTAGCTAATAAAATGTTTTTTAAATGTGGTAGGTTCCCACGAATGAAAGTGAATTTGTTTAAGTATTCTTCCTCAGTTATTAGTAGAACAGATTCTGAATGATTTAAGATGTATTCCATTTCATCTGGTGTTGACAAAGTATTAGTTGGTACCATGATTGCTCCAATACTTGCAATGGCAAACCATGAGATTAGAAAATCTAAACTGTTAGGAAGATGAAGGGTTATATGATTTCCTTTCATTACACCTATATCTCTAAATACATGACTTAAACGGTTTACTTTATCTGCGAATTCTTTATAGGTAAGGTCAGTTGTAGTACCAGCCTTATCTTCAAAAATTAGAAATGTCTTATCTGGGTGCAGTTTTACTTTTTCATGTAATAGTTTGCGTAAATTTTGGTCACCTATTATATCCAATCTAT
>NZ_JBALMO010000165.1:0-16080 GCF_036963345.1 Bacillus sp. JJ722 | reverse complement strand
AAGTCCACCGATGATAGTACTAATTCCTGCAATCCAAACACGTGCCTTTCTATAACTCTGAGTCTTTTTGAAAATTCGATCAGAGATAGATGATATCAACAGTACCAATACTAAGCCTACAATTCCTGTTCCCATAATTACATATGCCATTTTCATAGGTGCTAACTTTATTACCTTCATTAAATAAATTGGGGCCCATAAAGCCAGCCAAGTACCGAGCCAATAAGTGGATGCTGATATAGCAATCGTTAAAAAACAGGCAGGATTACGAAGAACAGGAGAAATGTCTGACCATTTCATTTTTTTAATTGGAGTAGAATTGAATTTCTGCTTTTTCTTATCAATTCGATTAATCAAAATCCAGAAGACCAATATGATCAAACTGACAAAACCCAGCGACACGAAAGTCCAGCGCCAACTAAATTTCTCAATCAAATTAACTAAGATAGGTGCAGATATAATCCCAGCAATAGTGCCTCCAGCAACGAAAATAGAGATTGCTCTCCCCCTCAGTTCTGTAGGAAAGGCTTTTGAAATGTGACTCATACCAGCTGGAACAGCCGGCCCCTCAACAGCGCCTAACAACACTCGATACAAGATAAGCATCGGTAAGCTTATAATAGCAAACGAGCTAAATTGTACGATTGTCACACCCGCTAAGACAATGAAAATCATTTTGGTGGTTCCAACACGATCTGACAAAGTACCACCGATAAAACTTGTAACAATTAGTAAAATGGAGAAACTGCTCCCTACCATTCCCCATTGGGAACTACTTAAGTTAAATTCCGTCATAAGAGGTTCAGCTGCAAACCCGATAACGACTTTATCCGCATAAGCGATAAGAGCAGTTAAAAACAATAATATTAGACTTATCCAACGCATGTACAACACCCCTTCATCCTTGGTAAATGGTAGCAATCATAATCATTTCTCAAGATTATCCTTAACCAACGCAAACAAACAATGTATATTTTTTAGTATCCAAATTACACATTCCAGCAGCTTTTCATGAAAACATTTGCTGCTTTTAGCTGCCACCATTTCACACAGTACATGCGTTCCACAATTTGTAAACGCTATCATAATAATAGCAATAACTTTATATTTTTCCCTAAGTAGCCCCCCTCCCGCTTCATTTCGAGGAACTTCCAACAAAAAATATCTAAACTAATTTTCAAAAAACTCTATTAAAATCTTATTTAATTGTTCTGATTGATCAAGTGGTACCCAATGACTACCTGTAAATCTTTCATATCGCCATGGTCCATCAATCCTTTCTGCAGATTGAACCATCTTTGCTTCTGTTAAATAGGCATCAAAGCTACTCCAAATACCAAGTGTAGGCACCTTAATATTTGGAAGAACCCTAGTGTTAACATATGATTTCATGGAAGCGTTCGCTCTGTACCAATTAAGTGCCGCTGTTAATGCACCAGGTCGAGATAATTCATGTACCCATTTTTCTTGCTCACTATGCATTCGGCCCCATTCTCGGAGAACTTCCCAATTATTCTTCGATAAAAATTCCTCCGCATAATGTTGTGATTGGAACATAAATATATACCAAGATTTTTCCAATTGATCAATACTTAAGCCGTGCCTTCCACCTGGAAGGCCGACAGAAATTGGAACATATTTATCAACTACGTGTGGAAAAAGTGAAGTAAGTGCCCATCCCAGCACTGCCCCCCAATCATGACCAACTAATCGTACGCGTTCAACTTGTAATTCTTTTAAAATTCCGATGACATCTCCAAGAAGTAACTGAATATCATATGCTTCAACCTCTTGCGGCTTATCCGTTTCACCAAAACCTCTTAAGTCAGGGGCGATAACCCTATAACCTGCCTTAACCAACGTCTGAATTTGATTTCTCCATAAGTAAGAAGAATCGGGAAAGCCATGGAGTAATAGTACAGCTGGACCGCTACCTTCATCAACTACATGGAATTGAAGACCATTTACATTTATCTTTTTTCCTTCTAAGACATAACTCATTAAAATTACCTCCTTTATTAATTATGGATTTTTAAATGATCGAACATAGCAAAGAAATTAGAGACCTCTTCTTTATTGCCGTTTTTAATCGTAATATTCCCCACCGTTAAGGCATTTTCAAGTGTAATTTCGCCCGTTAGCAATTGAGCAAAATCTTTACATGTTGTAAGTATGGTTAAATCAGGGATAGTTGAATTTGTCTTGAAATTTACTACTTCTGCTAAACCTTTCCGAATATGTAACCCTAATTCATCGTTTGAATCTGTTAAGATAATTGCCATCATTTGATTTATATTTTCACTCTTCAACGGGTCTAATTTTACTCTAAGGAAATGCATATAAGCTTCTGGTTTAAAGGTGTTTAATAGAGAACCAGAGTTAACTATACTTAAATTTGGTGGGATTTTTTCTTCCAGTTCAAGCACTTGCGTTAGATAAAAGTTTCTTGTAATTGTTGATGGTGTTGTTTCAGCAAGCTTTCTTAAAGAGAGTGCTTTTATTTGACGAGATAACTTATGATTTGGCTCTAACTTCAATACATAGGTAATTAATTGTGCTGTCCATGCAAATTCTTGTTCATCATAAGCTCTTTGAGCTTCGTCTACTACTTTTTCGAGTCCTCCAAAACCCTTTATTATTTTTTCAGCTTCTACTTTTTTTGACACTGGATGAATGGTTGCTGTATCATTACCATACCAACCGATTAAACCGGAATAAATCCCTCTCACGGCATTTGCAACTTCACCATAAAATGGTTGTAAAATCGGACTGTCCTCTAAATGAGGTGGCAATTTCACAAATTCAACCAAATCTTCTTGAGATAGCCCTAGATTGATTCCTCGGACAGTCTGATCATAGACAAATTGCATCCCATCGTGGTAATCTTCAATCGCCTTTTCGGATTCTTTAGTACCAGAAATAGGGAGTCCGTGGACACCAAGAATATGCGTTGGCTTTAGAGCACGTATTTTTTTTATACTGTCAATCCATTCTCTCGGATCTCGGAAACTATCTCCTCTTATGGCCCCTATGTTAGGAAAAACACCCCAAATAAGATTATTAATAGCTACACCTTTATCGGGCAACCAGATAATTAGACCATCATTTGTATCAGAAACGGAAGGAATTAACTCCACATTTATACCGTCAATAACAGTCTTATACGCCTCTGAAACAGTCCGATTCGGTTTTATATATCCTATTGTTCTTCCTTTTTCACGATCTAAAAAATATGAACCTATCGCCAAGTTTGGACAGGAATCAGAACCATTTGGTGGAAGGAACATGGCAAATTGGGTAGCCGCTTTTTTCGTGGTCGTGAGCAGTAATTCCCCTCGATTAGAAGAAAGATTGTGGTCCACTAGCTCATGGCCCCATATTTCAACTGAATCCTCCTGACCCTCAGGGACATAAACTCTTGCGCCCATTGTATAATGCCAATGTGTATAAATTATCGCAGAAACAGGTTTATCTGTAATTTTCCTAAAGGCTTCTAGATGCTCTTCTGCTTCTTCAATTCCATCTCCAGTATCAATAATAATCATACCTTCTTTACCCTCGATCATCGTTGTGTTTGCGAGTCCTACTCCGATAACTTGAAAAACTCCATCCGTAATCTTAATTGTTCGTTTCTCGAAAGTTTTAGTATGCTCAATCAGTTTTGAGTTAGCAACTTCTCCATTTTGTCCAATTTTTGTTACCGCTTCATTCATATCGCTTATTTGTTTTTTTGTTAATCGCACAATAACACTCCCTTCTAAATTTTTTTATTTTAATAAGCCAATCAGGGTATAATGGGTCCATTAAACCTCATTATAATTTGTTACTTCTCACTGGTCTTGAAGCAAGAGTCTTATTCCTAGTTAGTATGGGATAAATACGTACATAATAAGTAAATTCGTTCCAAGTGTTGATTTCCTGTTTAACTTGGAAGCCTTATCGAGATGGAAGAGGTTAAATCATTATTTGAGGAACGAACCATTACTAGAGCAGTAGTTGTACATATTCCAAAAGGTAGAAATATGAAACGATTTTGTTCATGGAGAAATTCAACATTATGTGAGAAAGAAATGTAAACTTAAGTAAGAAACTAATAGTTTCCTATTTAGAAAACAAAGGATGAAAGAAACCTTACTATACTTAGTATTTTGTCTTGAGGTTTTAATGGGATGTGGGTAAGTGAACAATATTATATCAAAGTGATTATGTGATTTTTTATCATGTCGTTTTCATTACAGTTTGTTTTGATAGCTGCAGCTCTGAGCTATCTCAACCGACCGTATATAGTTATAAATTTCGAGTGATAAACAATTCATGCATCTTCTATGCACTTTTTGGCTTTCATAACTTCAATGGCTATAAGCAACGGCTATGTAAGCGATACCATTTTTACACGTTAGCTTTTATCATTTTACAAATATTTCTCCCTCCTTTTTTTTCTAATTAAGAAACTTTGTATTTATGATAATGTTATGTTGTTACTTTTAAAAGTATAAATATTCAATGGTACGTTAGATAAATACTAATGGTAATAATCATCTTCGTTTAATTTAGTCTTTTCCTTCTTTTATTAAATTGCTTTTGCTAGAAAAGAAAACCCTATCTATAAAATATAGCCTAGGGTTTAGTCAAACTCCGAAGTTTCTGGAGTCACTATTTATTAATGAAATTATTAAACAGTTTGGAGTTAGTAAGCAAAGTATAGTATTTCTACACCTTAATATTCTCTACATTGACTGATTGAACAGGCTTTGAAACAGTAGCATCCGGATTCGTGAAAATAGCCATTAAGAGACCGGCAATAACACTCAAAAGACAGCTCACAAGAAATGCATTCGTAAATCCAGCCCCGACTAAAGCTCCTGAAGCCTGAATAATCTTACCGCTCACGATTGGACACACAATGCCTGCCAAGCCAGAGAAGATGAACCAAAAGCCAAGGACCGATCCTGGCTGATCAGGTTTAGCCGTTATCACAATCTGTGGTGCTACTGCAACAAGCATGGAGGCAAAGGCTCCTTTAATAGCGTAACCAATTATCATCAAGATAGGTGATTGAACGATTGTGATTGAAAAGAAGCTTAATCCTGCCACCATCATCCCAATACCACAAAACAGCACACGAGACTTTTTATGCTTGCCTGACTTTTTGAATAATCTGTCCGAAAGAGCAGCAAAAGTAATGCCTAGAAGTGCTGAGCCTAGCCCACCGATGGCTATTACCATTCCCATTGTTTGTGGAGTAAGACCTCGTACTTCCGTAAGATAATTTGAAATGAACACCAGTCCAAACGTCGTACTCCAGCCTGCTGCAAAAAGAGCTAATGCTGGAAAAATAAAAGAAGGATTTTTCAAGGCTGGCAGCAGATTCTTCCACTCTATTTTCCCAGGTCGCTTATCCTGTGAAAATGTTACCTCTTCTGCTTGAAGATTCGCATTTTGCTTTCCAAAAAACATCCAGAGCACAAGCCAAACGAGACTTAATCCAGCAGTTATCAAAAATGTTACACGCCAGCCGAATGTTACAATCAACATAACCAATAACGGAATTATCATGGATTTCCCCACGATCCCCCCATATTGAGAATTGAGGTGGCCAGACCACGCTGTTCTTGTGGAAACCATTTGTTCAATTGGTTAACCGAAACAGGGTAAAACGGACCCTCACCGAGACCCAGGATTAAACGAGAAATGAGTAGCAAAGCCATGCCTGAAGCTACAAAGGGAATGAATTGGGCAACCATCCAGATGATTGCCATATAAGCTAAAACCTTTCTGGGTCCAAGTCGGTCGGAAAGCATTCCTCCTAGTAAAGTTGATATAAAATATAACCAGTAGAAGCTACTGCCAATTAGTCCCCATTGCTCATAGGTTAAATTCAAATCTTTCATAATAGGGCCTGCTGCGACTCCGATTATTGCTTTATCGGCATAGTTCAATATGTTAAGAAGGAACAACAGAAACAAAATTATCCATTTTCTCATATTGGAATACCTCCAGTATTAAACTCATTTTTCCTTCACTAGAATCGTAAGCGTTTTCATATTTTTGAACATGTACGCTTCTTAGCAGCAAATCAATTTGTACTATTGAACTATGGAGATAAGTATATGGTGATTTTGCAATTAATAGATTGGTTCCATTACTACTGATGAAATATGAACAATGGCGGATCCTTAGTTAAACTTTTGGAATGGACGAGGTAATTTTAAAACTCGTTCCACTTTTTCATACCATCCTTGGGGTGCGTGTTCACTTGTGTGCATATAGCAACGTACTCTCACTTCATCACTGCCATCGGTAAAAGTTAAGACCCGGCTTATCGGTCTGCCACTTGGAACATGATAACGTGATAACGCACAAACATTAAGAAATTGCACTCCCCATTTTGATTCAATATGAGATTTACCACCAGTACGGTCATCAGGGTCAGTGTGTGTATGGCCTCCTAACCAAAGGGTACACGCACCCGGATGTTTCTCGAGGTACTGCTCAAACTTCTGAGCATCAGGTTTACTTTCCACCCAATAGAGATAAGATGCTCCTTTTGGCGTACCTTGCTCAAAGTAACCGTGATATTTCGGCTTCCATTTTCCATTTTCGTCTTTTTGCATACCTTCCCACTCACCAGAAGCAACTGTGGTATCTTTTAAAACATAATGATGAACAGAAATAATAATCATATCCTGATTTGCTTCAATCATCTCTCTCCACCATCTAAATGTATCACCAGAAACTACCCCCCCAGGGTTTCCTCCTAGTATACCTCGCCCGATTTCTTGCGTTGGTTCGTTACGGTCACTCATCATCAGGAATAGCAGGTTACCTACTCGAAATGAGTATCGTTCCCAGGTTCCTTCAATAGGATAAGGTCGTTGTTCTGGATTTACCTTAGAAAACTCTGTATTTTTGCCCGTTGGATCTACCCATTTCTGAAACCATTCTGCTTCAGGTTCTCCTACGACATTTCGGTCATGATTTCCACAAATGTCGTAGATCGCTTCTCGAGTATGTTTTTTGAGAGCACTATATTGACTCACAACCTCCAAACCTTCGACATCATCTGGTGATTCACGCATTCCTCCTGATAAATCGCCCACATTTAATGCAATATCCCAATCAAAGCTATGGCCACCCTCGTCTCCTCCAAACTCAGACTGCTGAATTGCGTCAGCAAGGCTTGTTCGACCATATTTTAAATCACTTCCTACATGTGCGTCACCAAATGCCCATAAATGAAATTCTTTCTTTCGACTCTCCATAGGTTTACCTCCAATTTCATATCGTAATCTCTGGTTTTCCCTTCAAATTCTCGATTTGAACTTTTAGTTTTTCTAATAAATTAAAACTATATCACTCAATACCAAGTCGATAATTCAGATTATTTAGAATTATTGAAATTATTTTAACATTAACTTAAAATTAAATAAAAACATTATTAGTAATGGTTGTTTGAAGTAGAACTTAAAGAAAGGGTGAATAAAATGAATATAGAACAATTAGAATATATTATTGAGGTTGCTAGAAAGGGGTCCTTTTCTCTAGCTTCAAATGACCTGCATGTTTCCCCATCTGGTATCAGCCAATCCATTTCAAAACTAGAGAAAGAATTAGGGGTTAAACTTTTTAAACGTTCACGATCAGGTGCTGTACCAACGGATGAAGGTAAAATAATCATTAAAAAGGCATATGAAGTATTAACGAAACTTTCTGATCTAAAAGAAAAAGCACAATCTTTCTCTATTTTAGATATGGCAGAATTAAAGTTATCTGCTCCCCCTGGTTTTATGACTTTGTTACTCAAACCATTATCTGCTATTAAAAATGAGTATCCAAACATAAATCTTGAGATTTCAGAACATAGATCAGCTACTATTGTCAATGCTGTCCAACAAAATATAATTGATATTGGCCTGATAATTATCTATAAAGATTTTTTAAAAGACAAAGAGGATTTAGCCTTTGAAGGATTACTAGATGGGAAAATAAAAGTGTATGTAAGCAATAAATCTCCTTTAGCGTTCCATGAAACCGTAACTCCTGAAGAAATAATCGATCAATCCCTCGTTCTAAATAATGGTGATAATATGAAACTGTTTTATCAACATTTTTTTGCCAAATATAGGCCTATGAATATTTTATTTACATCAAACAATTCGGAAGTAATCCCAAAAGCAGTTGCAGAGGGACTTGCCATTAGCTTCGCCCCAGATTTCTCTATGAAGAATAATTCTTATGTTTTAGATGGTGAAATTATCCCTATTAATTTAGTGAATTATGAACCAGTAAATATATCCTTAGGATGGATACACTCAAAGAAAGCACAATTATCCATTCAAGCAACTAAGTTTATAAAATATCTTAAATCAGAAATTGATTTAACAGGAGTTTAGTCCAACAAGGGAATTAAAGAATATACCCATCTAATTATTTCTTAATATATTAAAATATGAAAACAAGGTCGATGAAAAGAAGGCGTTGTTTTCATAAAAACAGGATTTGTAGGTTTAATATCATTTATCTGTATGAGCATAATCCTTTTATTAATTAGATATTTGTTTAATTTTAAATTGTTAATGTTTAGTTTTCACAAAGAAACCTCAACAGGGTTCGAAGCTGGAGGTTCAGTAATTCCTTTTATTATCGGGATAATTTGTAGTTATTTTATCGGTAATTACTATCAGAAAAGAAAACATAGTTATTAAGCTAAAAGGTGCAATGGCTTGGGAACAGAGTTGACAATAGTCAGCTCTTTTTTTTGACTAACGTCGCAGGATAGTAGAAGTTGTAAAAATCTAAAATTAGATTATGTGGACATAAAATTAAAAGCTTATAATTTTTTTATATAGTGTTAAGTTTAAGTAATATCCTTAATTACTAAGTATCACATTAAAAGGTAACTTTCAATGAGACTTCATAGGCCCACCAATTAAGATAAACTACACCTTTCAACTTTTTTGGTTGAGCAATTTTTGATAATGAAGCAGTAACCATTGCTGTTGTGTGATAATCAGAAAAATAACTTTTTAAACTATTGCTAATAAAATTGAAGGTTTAAAAGGCTTAGTTGCATAATCATCAGCTCCTAATTCAAACTCTAAAAGCATCTTCCTCATCACTTCTAGCAGTTAAAAAAATCAATGGGACTGATGAAATCCTTACAAACAGACCAGCCATCAATTTTTGGAAGGATAATATCTATAATAACCAAATCAAAATCATTGAGCAGTAAATACATCCATTCCTATTTGTTCATCCTCAGCTGTTAACACCTCGTATCCTTCATGTTCGAAATAATAGATACAGTTTCTCGCATAAATTTTTTCATTTTCTATAATTAATACTTTTTTCAAATTTATAATCATCCAGTCTAAATCATTCGTGTTCCTCAGCTCGAAGATTTGCATGCGACTTCCTTCAGATTCCGCTTTACCATGAAATCCTTGTCTAAAATTCCTCACTAACTAATGACTTCGAAGCTCGGGGGCTTAGCATCCATACCTAGTAGGACAAATAAAAGGAGCTTGGTATATTTCCAAGCTCCTTTTATCCTGCTGAGAAAATATTTTAAATGAAGTTTGTAAAAGTCATACCCTCATTGAAGTCAATGAAACTATATTTTTTAGTTAATCATGGAGAGCATAATCTTCTCTAGTTCAGCTTTCTTTAAAGTACTAGAAGTAATTACTATTTGATATTCGCCTTCTCCATTTCTGGCAGGAACAATTACCTTCAATCCTGTTATATTACTGTCGTTGTATTTACCAAAGGTCACATGGTTTCCTTTTAGTTTATACTCTTCAAATGTATGAAACGCTTGCTGATTCCACGGGTTTTCTTTTCCTTCTATGACTTCTGACTGCCAGATGACTACTTGACTGGCATCTCCTTCTACATATTCAGTCCTTACTACAGGCTTTGGTTTACCAATTGTAATTCCCGTACTTACTTCTTCGTTAATAACTTTATATCCCTTTGGTATGTATGTTGGTTGTTTAAAGTTAAAATCAACTACTTTTTGGGCATCTTCTATTGTAGAAGGGAAATTTTGCTGAATCTTCCCCCAAAGTGGCCCTACAGCATTGTTAATTTCAAACAATTTTTGGTTATCCTCTTGACTTAAAAGTTCGTAATTATAATACGTTCTTCCTCTGTCATGAACAAATGCATTTTTCTTGATAGAAAAGTCTTCTTTCGTCAATTGTACCAACTTTTCGAATTCCTCTTTTGTCAAAATTTTTTCAGCTACAGAGAATTCCTCAATCATTTTTTCGTATCTTACTTGTGACATTCCCCAATCTTCTTTTGCCTTCTCTGGTGTACCCACCATATTTTCTATAATCCTAGATATTGATTCTGATGCTTTAACTGTCGTATTCACAGTTGTTTTAATTTCTTTTGTTTCTTCTGCACGTGCGTTTAGTAAAGAAAACGTTGAAATTCCAACAATCACCATGACTCCGAGTGCAGACCAACGATATGATTTCTTTTGAAATGTTTTTATCATTAGTATTCTCCTTTTTAATATTCTTTTATTTCTACTTAAATTTGCTAGGCTCGGCACTTGATAATAACCTGAGTATTGTTCTAAGAGTTTAATAATTGTATGGCCATATGCAATTTGTTCCTCTGAATCTAAATATGTTAGAGCGAGTGCATCGCAGGCCAGCTCCTGATCTTCTCGCATGCATATATAGGCATACCAAAGAATTGGGTTAAACCAATTTAGAATGAGTAGGCTATGCATAAGCCAATTCACACCAACATCTCTTCGTTTTATATGAGACAATTCATGATAAAAAATATAACGTAGTTGTTGCTCATTCAGTACTTTCATCTGTGCACTTGACAATAACACCCTTGGTCGAAAAAAACCGAAAACTGTTGGGCTTGAAATTTTTCCTGCTAGAATTAATGGAATATCCTGTTGAATGGATGTAGACTTCTTGCAGTTCTCAAAGATTTTAACAGTTCTTTCATCTGTAATAACAGGTTGTTTCGCTATCTTGCTATGTAGACGCCTATTCATAATAATGGTTGCAATACCTAGAATGAAAATCCCAGCAAGCCAAATATATAAAACGATTGAAGAAAATGAAAAAAGTGTCTCTTCATTTTGCATCCCTTTACTATTCATAGTAACTTCGGGTTGTATTGAACCATTTGCAGAAGTATCATCACGTGTAACTATGTTCGTAGAACCCATATCTGACTGTTCTTGGATTGATTCTTTTGAAGTAGCAGCTATAGTTTCTTGATAGAAGGTACCAGAAACTATATCACTTTTTGATAGAATCGAATAGATGCTATAGGAGCTTTCTGGTGACCACGGTAATAGAAGCCTAATCATTAATATTAGCCATAACATATATTGCCATCGTGGTGTTAATTTGCTTCTAAGCAAGAATCTGACGCATAAAATTAAACCAACCAATATACTGGCCATAATGGATGTTTCTATCACCCAATTAAAAAAGCGAGGTAGATAGACATTAAAAACATCTACCATAATTATTCATCCTTCCTCTGATTCTCCTCAGTCTTCTCATCCAGAATACGTTTAAGTTCGTCAATGTCTTCTGAAGATAAATTTTCTTCTTTAAGAAAATTTACAAGTAAAGGTTTAAATGCTGCACCATAGAAACGTTTGAGCAAGGATTTCGTTTCGACTTGGAGATAACAATCTTGAGACACTAAAGGATAATATGCATACAAACGCCCTTTCTCTTGTCGGTAAGCAACAGCTTCTTTTTGGACTAATCGATTAATAAGTGTTCGAATTGTTTTCGGGTTCCAGTCCATCGTGACCTCCAATGCCTCAATCACTTCATTAGCTGTTTGAGGAGCTTTTGACCAAAGGACTTTCATGATTTCTAATTCTGCTTCGGATATTTTAGGTAATTCTCTCATCAACTATTCTAACCTCCTTTGACTACACTTGTAATCTACAAACAATATTACAAATGTAATCTCAAACTGTCAACTATATTTTGAATCTTTATCAAATTTAAAGCAATGAGCACCATAAGTTAATTAAGAATATTGATATTACCTATTTTCAACAATCAGCAAAAAATAGCAATACCATAGTTTATAAACTTACAAAAGAAAAATCCTGTATTTTAAAACAGGATTTTTGTCAAATTTTATTTCTACACACTGTACGAATCACTTTACTTAACTCACATATTCCTTTTTCTAAGTCTACAAGTGATGCATAGGCATAGGATAATCGTATGTATTGTCCTTCATCTTGCCCATAAATATTTCCTGGATTTAACAGTATTCCTTTTGCTAAAGCCGTACTATACAACAATCGCATAGAAACTATTTTATTTATACGAACCCAAATAAATAGTCCTCCCTCTGGTACTTCCCAACTAGCTATATCTTTCAAATACTTCTCAATATGGGGTGGAACGTTTCTAATGCTACCTTTTCTCCCTGAGTTATGGAATTCATTTTCAAGAACTTCACAAGAAGCCATATGGAGTGCTGTATATTTAGGACTTTCCCCTACAGTTCTTCCCTATATTGCTCTAGGCTATCTCACGGTATAAAGAGGTGCTTCTAAAGCTACAAGTTCTTTGTATCTTACACCGCTCCTATCTTTCATCATTGCTTGGATATGGCTAGGGGAGATTCCAACATTCAATACAATTTTAGGAGAAATTATCATTGTAATTGGTATGATGTTAACTATTATCCAAACAAACAAGAAGAAAACCTCAAAAAAGAATGTATCACTCAAACAGTAATTTATACAAAAAATTTAACATTTCAAAGTTCCCAAGATTACTAGTTTTAAGGCGGAGTTTTTTGGTTATGAGACGGATCGGGCATCGTACCCGGTTTTCTTAAAGTTATCCTAGTTTAAACAGTAGAATAGAATATAGTTTAATAAGGACAGATCATAAGCTGATGTAATTCATATCTTCGAAATATAAAAACATTTAGGCTAAACAAGCTTTTATAAAGAGGTTATTTTATATTTGAAAGGAATATTATATTATAATTTTTGTTAATATTATTAGTAAAATATATTATAAGAAAATAAACACAATGAGCATATTCCTTAAAAGGGAGGGATTAAGTGGAATTTATTTTATTACCATTAATGGGAGTTTTTATAGTTATTTCGAATATCATTGCGTTTACAATCTTCAAAAAAAAGAAAAATCTATATTTATCTGCTTTTATCATATTAATTCTTGCAATTATTTTAGGTACTATAGGAGGAGCACTAGCACTATTCATCATCCGTGATGGCTTTGCGATATTTTACGGGATGCAACTTGGTTACTATTTAATAATAAATAGTCTCATCGTATTTCTTCTTGCGATTGTAGTTACTGTTATAAAAAAAACAAAAAATTGAAAAGTGTGGTTCAAGTAGTATGCATTCTTCACCATTCCTTGTTATCAGTTGTTCTTGTTCAACTAATCAGTCCCGTTATCTGACTATACTTTATTTTTTTCTAGACATGATAAAACCCCTATAAATAGTAGTGCACGACTACTATTTATAGGGGATAATTTCCATTCCCAAAAACTATAACAAACCCTTTTATAAAAGCTTTTTGAGCTCTTCATCAGTGAAAACGCGTGATTGTGTAATGAAATGTTTCTCTTCTATACTATCAAGTGAAAATGCTGCGCCTCGCCCCACTTTAACGTCGATAATTAATTGTGTGTGCTTCCAATAATCATATTGGCTTTTATGCATATAAAAAGGTGTGTCTCCTATTGAACCAAGATACACGTCTGAATCTCCAAGTAGAAAATCTCCTTCTTTATAGCACATTGGAGCAGATCCATCACAACAACCACCAGATTGATAAAACATGATAGAATCATGTATCTTCTTAATTGACTCTATTAATTGAAGTGCTTCGTCTGTTGCTACAACACGTTCTATCATATTTAAATTCATCCTTTCGATTTAAAAGAATCCTTGAGCTTTCTTATCATAGCTTACTAATAAACATTTTGTTTGTTGATAATGTTCTAACATCATTGTATGGTTTTCACGGCCGATACCTGACATTTTATAACCACCGAATGCTGCACCTGCTGGATATTGGTGGTAAGTGTTTGTCCAAACACGACCAGCTTGAATATCACGGCCGGCACGGTAAGCAAGATCACCACTACGTGACCATACGCCAGCCCCTAATCCGTAAAGAGTATCGTTTGCGATTTCCATTGCTTCATCGAAGTCTTTGAATGTAGTAACAGCAAGTACTGGTCCAAAGATTTCTTCTTGGAAAATACGCATTTTATTGTGACCTTTGAATACTGTTGGTTTGATGTAGTTACCAGTTTCAAAGCTGCCACCAAGATGATTTTCTTCGCCACCGATTAAGCATTCAGCGCCTTCTTCATTACCAATTTTGATGTAAGAAAGGATTTTTTCTTTTTGTGCATTAGAAGCTTGAGCACCCATCATTACTTCAGTATCGAGTGGGTTACCAATTTTAATCGCTTTCACTCGTTCTAATGCACGTTCCATAAATTTATCGTAAATTGATTCATGGATTAATGCACGAGAAGGACAAGTACAAACTTCGCCCGAGTTAAATGCGAACATTACTAAACCTTCGATTGCTTTATCTAAGTAATCATCATCTTGATCCATAATATCTTCAAAGAATACGTTAGCTGATTTACCACCAAGCTCAAGTGTTACAGGGATGATGTTTTCAGTTGCGTATTGCATAATTTGACGACCAACTGCAGTTGAGCCAGTAAACGCGATTTTAGCAATACGTTTGTTTGTAGCTAATGGTTTACCTACTTCAACACCGAAACCATTCACAATATTAAGTACACCCGCTGGAAGTAAGTCTTGAATTAACTCCATTAACACCATAATTGAAGCAGGAGTTTGTTCAGCAGGTTTTAATACAATACAGTTACCTGCAGCAAGTGCTGGTGCGATTTTCCAAACAGCCATTAGAATTGGGAAGTTCCAAGGAATAATTTGTCCTACAACACCTAGTGGTTCATGGAAGTGGTAAGCTACTGTATCTTTATCTATTTGCGTAGTACGTCCTTCTTGTGCACGGATTGTACTAGCGAAATAACGGAAGTGATCGATTGCTAAAGGAATATCAGCATTCAATGTTTCACGCACAGCTTTACCGTTATCCCAAGTTTCGGCCACAGCAATCATTTCTAAGTTTTCTTCTATACGATCAGCTATTTTATTTAAAATAAGAGCACGTTCAGTTGTAGAAGTTTTACCCCAGGCATCTTTTGCTGCATGTGCTGCATCCAATGCTAGTTCAATATCTTCTGCTGAAGAGCGAGCGATTCTAGTAAATACTTCACCATTAACCGGAGACTTATTTTCAAAGTATTGACCTTTAACTGGTGTAACCCATTTTCCCCCAATAAAGTTATCATATTTTTCTTTAAAATTAATAATTGCACCTTGTGTATTTGGATTTGCATAAATCATAGTTGTATCTCTCCCTTTTATCCCTTTTTGAAAACACACATATTGAATACGCTTACATTACCTGTATAAACAATATTTAGCATATTACTATTCAAGAATATCTACTTTAGCAGAAAGATGCAAATAATATGCATTTTGCAAATTGATAGAATTATTTATAGATAAATATATTCACTGATTCATCTTGAAAGTTTAAAGAAGAAGCGTCGTTCATTCACACATAAATGTTCCAATTTTCTGTTCCTCCCCTTAAATTTGCTTTCCTTCTTCCATAGTTTTTAGTCCCTTTATTCTATTTTTAATTCCCTTTCATAAATGTTCTTTTAGCCTTTTTAATGATTCTCTCAGTTGCCTTAGGAGCAGAATCTTTTTGCCATTTATCACAAAGGTTTCTCACCCATTCTGGTTGAGTTTTACTAGCGTTATTTAACCAGTTTTCAACAATGTAATAAATTCACTTCGTTTCATCTTTTATGTCTTTACTATTAATTTTCATTTAGTAGCAAACAGAAGGATTTCTTCTATTTGCTACAATTTTTAAATTGCTATTTTTCTCATAATCCATTCAATTGGTCCTCTTTTAAATTTACTACTCCAATATAGAGAAAATAAAATAC
>NZ_JBALMO010000164.1:0-8965 GCF_036963345.1 Bacillus sp. JJ722 | reverse complement strand
AATTGATAGATACACAACGAACAAAAAATCTATACGGAATATATTGTGTTAATACAACTAATACTAGTATTAGTTTACATATAAAGGATGATCATGAGTATGATTTATATATATAACGATTATGGAGGAACTCATACGACTTCATTAGCAGCAGCGCATCATTTGGGAATGCTTCCACCACCAACACACACATTATCTAAAGAAGAGATTTTAGCAGTGCCATATTTTAATGAATTAACGAGATCGGATTTCGGTAAACTTATCTTTCATGGAAATGATGAGATGGGAGATTCGGTTTATACAATAGGAAGAAAATCATCAAAACTGGTCGTCCCGTCATTGAAAGAATTAGGTTTACTATTACTTAATCGTTTTAATATAGAAGAACGTATCATATTTTCAAATACTTCTCCAACTGTCCCTATATCATTATCTATAGGAGGCTTTTTTTCTAGAGGATTAGGAATAGATAGTATAGGTGTTCCATTTTTGATCAAGGGAGCACAAAAATGTAATAAAACTATTTATGATTTAGTTAACAATACCAAGAATATAGCTGCATCAATGGAAGGGAAAATATTAATATTAGAGAACCAAGATTTTAAAAGTTAAATAAAATCAAGAGGGGTGTTGGTTAATTGCCAACTCCCCTCTTTTAATCAGTGGTGTTTGAATTAATATGAGCGAATCAAGAATAACAAGGTAAACAGGATTCTTGCTGTTTTATATTTACAATATTAATAAATCTTAACAGTTTTTTAATATAATTCGGTAAAGAATATAAAATTCAAAAGTTACGATATTTACTGATAGTGGTTAATAACATATTAATAGGTTTTATGTTGATTTTGTTATTTGAAGGAGAGAGAAATAATGTCCATTCAGCGTAATAATAGTAGAAAGTTTGTTGCTAGTGTAGTGACGGCTACCTTGGTTGCTAGTGCAGTCGCACCATTTGTAAATGCAGCTTCTTTCTCAGATGTTGGAAGTCAGTATAAGAATGCTACAGATTTCTTAGTTTCAAAAGGGATACAAGGATTATCGAATAAAGAATTTGGTGTTCATAAACCGATCAAAAGAGTTGATGCAGCTGTCATGATTGCTAAAGTGCTTGATTTGGATATTACAAAAGCACCTCCTTCTGGATTTACGGATGTTCCGACACGTGCTGTTCCGTTTGTAAATGCGTTGAAGGCTGCTGGTATTACAACAGGTAAAACTAAGACAACTCTCGACGTCCATAGTTTGATTACACGTGGTGAGCTGGCTCTTTGGATTCAAAGAGGTTTTAACCTGAAAGGAACTTCAAAATTGCAATTCACAGATGTGAATAAGCGATATGCGGAAGCAGTGCAAGCCCTTTTGGATAATGGAATTACAAAAGGAATTACCGCGACGCAATTTGGTACAGATCAAAATGCCAAACGTGGCGATTACGCTAATTTGCTGAAGAGAGCTTATGATGTGACGGTTCCGAAAGAAAGTCTCGTAATCACAAATGTTAAATCAATTTCAAAAACAAAGGTAGAAGTGAAACTATCAAGTGAAGTAGATGAAGTTACCGCAGCTAATTTTTCAATTGACGGGGCGATAGTTTCTAAGGCGACCTTAGCTTCTGACCGAAAAACAATCACATTAGAGGTATCGGGACTGGAATATAGCAAGAGCTATCAAATTAAAGCAAAAGGATTAAAGATAAAAGGAAAAGAACAGGATGAAATATTATCTAGTTTTAAGACTGTAGCAGTTACAGATCTTTGGAATCTATCCATTACAACTAAAGCTAGTAGTCTATTAGCGAATGCTCAAGATTCAACGGAGGTAAAGGTACAACTAATTGATAAGTTAACAGGTCTACCTGATAAAAATAGTGGGGATATCACACTTGAATTAACTTCTACATTTGGGACACTTTCTCCTTCAACTGTAACGCTGAAGGATGGAGAAGCAGTAGTATCGTGGAAGTCGGCATCTAGCCAAAATGACGTAACAGGCACTTTAAACGCCAAAGTTACTAAAACGAATGATGCATATAAAGAATTAATTGGACAGATAGCGGGTTCAACTACGTTAAGCTTTAAAGGAGTTAAGGATTCAAACACAGGTGAATCAGGAAATTCAGGTAACTCAGGCAATGGTGGAAATAATAATAAAAATTTCACGATGTCACTAATGCACACAAATGATACACATGCACATCTGGACAACGTAGCGAAAAGAGCTACAGCTGTCAAAGAGGTTCGTGCGAAGAAGCCAAATGCATTGCTAGTCGATACTGGGGATGTTTTCTCGGGAACACTTTACTTCAATGAGTTTAAAGGGAAAGCAGACTTAGCTTTTATGAATGCAATGAAATACGATGTGATGACATTCGGTAACCATGAGTTTGATTTAGGCTCTACACCTGAAGGTCATCAAGCTTTGTCGGAGTTTGTAAAGGGTGCCGAGTTCCCATTTGTTAGCTCCAATGTAGATTTTAGCAAAGATCAGCATATGCAAGGATTAGCTACGAAAAGTAGCACAAGTAATCCGCAAGATGGCAATATTTATAATGGAATTGTCAAAACAATTAATGGAGAGAAAGTTGGTTTCTTTGGCTTAATAACCGAAGAAACAAAAGATATTTCTAGCCCTGGACAGATTACATTCAGTAATTATATTGACGAAGCTAAAAAAGCTGTCTCCTCATTTGAACAGCAAGGCATCAATAAAATCGTAGCTCTTACCCATATAGGTTACGATGATAACCCTACTTATGACAATGACTTAACATTAGCCACTGAAGTACCTGGTATTGATGTGATTGTCGGAGGTCATAGCCATACACAATTGGACAAACCTGTCGTCGTTTCAAAAGACAAAGCGGGTAAAGCGAAAGATCCAACTGTCGTTGTTCAAGCGTATCAATATAGTGATTACTTAGGAACAGTGGACGTCGAGTTCGATGCAAAAGGTAAAGTGGTTGGACAAGCAGGGGAATTAATTAAGATAGTGGATAAAAAAGAAGATCCAGAAATTGCTAAAATGCTTACGACATATTCTGGAAAGATCGATGAATTGAAAAACAAGTCAACAGGTTCAGCGGCGACTAAAGCATTAGATAATCCTCGAGATGGAGGAGATCCAACGAAGCCAAGCGTTCGTAAAAATGAAACGGAGCTGGGTAATTTAATAACAGATGGCATGCTTGATAAAGCGAAAGAGTTTAATAAAGATACGGTCATAGCCTTGCAAAATGGCGGCGGCATCCGTGCTGGAATCGATCAAGGTGACATTACTTTAGGTGATGTTCTGACTGTTTTACCTTTTGGCAATACTCTCGCGACGATGGAACTAACAGGTGCTGAAATAATTGAAGCATTAGAACATAGTGTGAGTCAAGCTCCTAAAGAAAGTGGTGGCTTCCTACATGTTTCGGGAATGAAATTTACGTATGATAGCTCTAAACCGTCTGGAAGTCGCGTTCAAAAAGTGGAAGTGAAAAACCAAGATGGCTCATATTCCGACTTAGATATTACGAAAAAATATGTCGTCGCAACTAACGCTTTTACCGCTAAAGGTGGCGATGGATATACTGTTTTCAAAAAAGCATACGAGGCTGGAAGAGTAACGGATTTAGGGTTAGCAGATTGGGAAAACCTTAGAGACTATGCAGGGAAATTAAAGACAGTAGCACCAATGAAAGAGGATCGGATTAAAGATATTAAAGGAACAAATCCTGAAACTCCCTCGGAATTAACACCCGCTGAATTTAATGGAAGTCCAAGTAATCCGAAGACACATACAGGTAATAAAACCGTAGATATTAGCGGCGCTTCGTCACTGGGACATGCAGTTGTTTCTGGCGATTTAAAAATAATCGGTACACCAAATCAAGATTTCACCATTACTAATGTAAAGGTGAGTGGGAACCTGGACCTTACGGGGATGCGTGGAAAACCAATCAATCTGGATGGGATTGAGGTAGACGGTGAGACAAAACTTTAGTAAGCACTACTTTCAAAAAAATATAGTGGAGAGTGTCAAATGAAGATGACTTGGAAGTTGATATGTAATGTTTCACTTGTCTTTGTACTAGTTTTTAGTCTCTTTACGCCTGTTTTTCAGGCAGAGACAGTTGCTGCGACCAATGCCATAACAGTATCAGAAGCGATTGCGAATAATACAGGAAATGCGACTGTAGAAGGATATATAATCGCACACACAAAAGGAACTAACAGTTATTCTCCTACACCGCCATTCGATGATGATAATAATTTAGCATTGGCTGATTCTCCGAACGAAACGGATGTAGAAAAAATGATGCCTGTCCAAATACCAACTAAGTTCAGATCTGAATTTGGGCTAAAATCAAACCCGACGAATATCGGGAAAAAGGTCCGGGTCACGGGTAACCTTAAGGAATACTTTTCAGTACCTGGACTAAAAGAACCAACAGCTATGGAGTTCGTGGAGGATAGTCCACCGACGCAAGCCGCACCTGTGCAAGCTAGTGTAACTGCGGGTGGTGTAAAAGCTGGAACAGAAATTACTCTTTCAACTGATACACCAGATGCAACGATTTATTACACGATTGATGATTCTGAACCAACGACTTCTAGCTTGAAGTATTCAGGTCCGATTACAATTGATAAGGATCTGACTATCAAAGCGATAGCTGTTGCCGATGGGTTAGATCAAAGTAATGTATCCACTTTCCAATATTATATTGTGGAAGTACAGAACATTAAAGAAGTTAGAGCTTCACAGATTGGTAGTGATGTAAGTACGATTGGTGTTGTAACAGCTATTTTTAAGAACACCGTGCATATCCAAGATGAAACGGGTGCAATCGCTCTTCATCCTGCGTCTAGTTTACCTGTTGAATTAGGAGATCAAGTTGAGGTTACTGGTAAACTGGGCGAATACAATGGGCTTCTGCAAATTCAAAATACAGTGTTATCGAAAAAAGTAGGTAACGTTGAAGTGCCAAACCCTACAGTATTGACGGGTGATCAGTTGAATGAAGAGCAGGAGTCCATTCTTGCAACCGTCAATAAGGTCCAACTTATGGCTGTTGAATCAGGGAATGGTTGGGCTAATTTCAAAGCTACAGATGGAAACAAAGAGTTTATCGTTCGCGATGAAAGAAATGTACTAAATCTTTCTGCTGAAAAAACATATGATTCAATTACTGGGATTGTCCAGGAATTCAATGGAACATATCAAATTGTTCCGAGAAATTTAGCAGATATTGTGGAAGACAACAGCACTGTACAGCCTGTAATTGCTACACCGGATGGAGGAGTGGTAGCAAGCGGGACGAAAGTTTCTCTTTCATCTACAACAACTGATGCGAATATTTTCTATACAACAGATGGAACAAATCCGAGTAGTTCTCAGACAAAGCAGCCTTACTCCGAACCGATTACTATCAACAAGGATATGACCATCAAAACATATGCTGAGAAAGAAGGATTAAACCCTAGTGTAGTAAAAGAATATGGATATACGGTATTCGATCCAGAGCAAGGAATACAAATCCATCATATTCAAGGGGAAGCTCATCAATCAACGAAAAAAGGTGAACAAGTATCTGGTATCGAAGGGATTGTCACTTACAAATATAATATTGGTAGCAAACAATATTTTCATATGCAAGCTCCCGATAATAAAGCCGATAATGATCCAAAAACATCAGAAGCAATTGTTGTCGATACTGGAAATTCAGCTGCCAAAGTGGCAATTGGTGATTTAGTAACAGTAGAAGGTAAAGTCGATGAATATCAGATTGATGGTTATAATACTTCAAAAACTCAAACTGATCTACCGGTAACCAAAATCAATGCAACGGCTCAGACGATCAAGGTGCTTTCATCTAATCAACCGCTACCAGCACCGATTGAAGTTGATGATCGTATCCCGACTGGACGTATTGATAGTGACGGATTAACGGTATTTAATCCGGATGGCGATGCGATTGATTTCTGGGAAAGCTTAGAAGGTATGCGTGTAGTAGTGAAAGGCCCAACGAGAGCAGTGGCACCACAAGAACATGGTGATCTCATTGTGGTTAATGATAATGTTACTAGTGATACGAAAAACGGTGGTGTCCGTATTTCAGAAACAGATCAAAATCCAGAAAGAATCCAGTTCAAACTATATCCGAACAACGAAGCAAGAGATTTTAATGTGAAAACAGGAGATACTTTTGCAGGCGAAATTACAGGTGTTGTGAATTATGGATTCCAAAACTATAAAATATATACAGATTTAGCCGAGATGAAAGATAAACACACTGTGGGTAGTGTGCAACCAGAACAAACAACAATTGAATTTAAAGAAGATCAATTAACGATCGCATCATATAATCTTGAGAACTTCTCAAACAATTCAGCGGCAAACGAAACACCTAATGAAAAGGTGGGAAAATTAGCAAGAGCTATTGCCAATGATATGAAAAATCCAGACATTATTGGTTTAACAGAGGTTCAAGATAATAATGGCAAAAAGGACGATGGTACGACAGATGCTAGTGAAAGCTATCAGCGATTAATCGAAGCAATTAAGAAGATTAGCGGAGTGGAGTATAAGTACGCCAATGTTGACCCGATTAATAATGAAGATGGGGGAGCGCCAGGAGCGAATATTCGAGTGGGCTTCTTATATAATCCAAAGCGTGTCAGTCTAACTGGTGGAGAAAAGCCTGGAAAGGCTGATGAAGCAGTAGCTTATAAAGACGGCAAATTGACTCTGAATCCGGGGCGTATCGAGCCAACAAATAAGGCATTTGATAGCAGTCGTAAACCATTAGCGGCACAATTTACGTTCAAAGGTGAAGAGGTAGTTGTAGTCGCGAACCATTTTAACTCGAAAAATGGTGATACTCCATTGTTTGGATCACAGCAACCACCTGTCTATGGAAGTGAAACGCAGCGCCATCAAATCGCTGCTATAGTAAATGACTTTGTGAAAACAGTTAAGCAAGATAATCCAGAAGCGAATGTTGTGGTATTAGGAGATTTAAACGATTTTGAATATTCGAAAACACTGGAAGTTTTAAAAGGACAAGAATTAACGAATATGATTGATAAAGCGGATGAGAAAGAACGTTACACGTATTCATTCCAAGGGAATTCCCAAGTTCTCGATCATATTTTAGTGTCGAATAATATGGCAAACTCCACTGCGGTAGATATTGTCCATGTTAACGCCGACTTTACGGATATGGCTGGCAGAGCAAGTGATCATGATCCGGTTCTTATTCAAACAAGTCTTGCAGGTGAAGGTACACCGCCTGTTATGGAACCAAGTAACATATACACGTTAAAGAATTTTACCACTAAGAAGTTAATCATTGAAACACCTTACACATTAGTGGATGTTAATTCTACGGCAAGTATTAAAGAAGCGATTGTATTGAAGGCCACTTCTATCTTAAAAGGCGAGGGATTAGACAAAATAAAAGTAATTGTAAGTCCGACAAATGCAGGTACAATTATCGATTTCAGCGGGGCAAAAGTGAAAGAAGTTGTGATTGATAATAGCGACGTAAAAGAAATACGTGGTGCAGAAAATGTACAGCAATGGATCCTTTCTGAAGGCGTTGATCCATCAACTATCAAATTCTTCAATTCGAAAGGAGAAGCAATTGCTTCTCCTTTTGATTCAAAAGTAAATAAAGGACCAATTGTTTCTAAAGCTTTAGGAAATGTGAAAGGTGAGGTAGGGCAATCAATCTCTATTGATCTCAACGAATATTTTTCAGACCCGGATGGAGATGAGTTAACCTTCACGACATCAATCGGGACTATTAAAGATTCCATGCTGACGCTCCCGACTGATCAGGAAGGTAACTATATTGTAACGGTTAAGGCATCAGATCATTCATTGCATATAAGTGCAAGTTTTTCATTGATTGTTTCTGCAAATCAACCACTTGAATCTTATTACCAAGCCGCAGCAGGGAAAAACGGACAGGAACTAAAATCGTCATTGCATAATATAATAAAAGGTCATACACAGCTTTCCTATGATCAAGTTTGGGATGCATTAAAAGAAACAGATCAAGACCCTAATAATGCAAATAATGTTATCCTTCTATATTCCGGTAAATCAACTTCTAAAAACAACAATGGTGGAGGTAGTGGACAGTGGAATAGAGAACATGTTTGGGCTAAATCCCATGGTAACTTTGGAACAAGTAAAGGCCCAGGAACAGATATTCACCATTTACGTCCAGAAGATGTGAATGTAAATAGTAAAAGAGGGCATTTGGACTTTGATAATGGTGGTAGTCAATACAGTGGTTGCGACTGCTCTTATGATCAGGATTCTTGGGAACCACCCGATCGTGTGAAAGGTGATGTAGCTCGTATGCTCTTCTATATGGATGTTCGATATGAGGGAGATGGCGAGATAGATTTAGAGCTTTCCGATTCGGTTAATACATACCCTAAACCATTGCATGGTAAGAAGTCCACTTTACTAGCGTGGCATAAACTTGATCCAGTAGATGACTTTGAACGAAACCGTAATGATATCATTTATGAGAAATGGCAGCATAATCGCAATCCATTCATCGATCATCCTGAATGGGCAGAAAGCATTTGGGGAAATTCGAATATGCTCGATGTAGCAAGTTAAGAAACTTATACTATAAAAAAAATCTTCTCTTTATGAAGATTTTTTTTATTTGAAATAATTATTAGTGTTTTCGAAATATTTCAATTGCAAGAGTGAAGTAGGATAGTCGGTGGTTTTAATGTTATTTCTATATTATCATAAGCACATAAGGTGTAATGTAACTGCTTACTTGTTAGAAATTGTTAATCATTAACAACACTAATTTTTGAATTATCACGGTCTTTTTATTGTTTTTTTGCTTATAATGAGTGTTAATGACATTTATATACTAAATACTATGATGATGTGAGATAAAGTAAGATAATTATTGATATTATTGAAAAATAAAAAGAACAGTAGT
>NZ_JBALMO010000163.1:0-3329 GCF_036963345.1 Bacillus sp. JJ722 | reverse complement strand
TCAGCTCTTTTTTTGTTATTCCACAAAAGTGCCAGATTGTTGAAGAAAGTTTTCTAGCAGGCTTGCGAGATACGCAAGCCTGCTAGAAAAGAAAAAAGACTAACACCTTGGCAGAGGAACGGTTATTTCAGGGTTTTAAACCCTCACGTTGATAATTCATGTTCCATCTTGCTGGATCGCCAAAAAAAACCAATTGAACGAACGTAGACAAACCAACAGCTCCATATTTTCTGGTGATTGTTTAGTTGCCTTATTCCTCTTCATAGAGCGTAATAAAGGAATCCGGCTCGGCACGTCCCTCTGCAATCGCGTTTACCCTATCGACGAATTCCGGTCGAATCAGATGACGCAACGGCTGGTCTACTCGATTCAATTGTTTGAATGCCTCCCTAGCCAACTCATCCCATTCCTTGTAGCGATGCAGATAATCATCCGGCATCACTACGGTGCTAGAAGTCCCTTCCTCCGGTTCACACTCAAAAGGTTCGTCTAACCCGAGCGTAGCATAGTCGCATGTGATTTGTTCTCCGGGAAGAATATCCCTCGATGCCAATTCAATCTCATAGACCGTCGATACCACATTTGGACTAAAGCTGTGATTCATATATCTGGCATGATCCCAGCATAGCACGTAGCAATCGTCATCGTTGAGGTAGGAGTATTTATAGACGATTTCCCTTCGCACGAGATCAAGCGATTCAATTTTATCTTCCTCGAGAATGATGTCTAAATCATCCAATGCCCAGATAATCGTTCCTTTTGGAATCATTTTTGTGGCAAAAACGCCCACACCAATCTTTTCATTGACAAATCGAATCTCGGTATCTGGATGTATCATCGATTCTGTTCACCCTTTCTCAAAACTTACTATTACTATATACAGCATTTTCATTTAAGTGACCGTTCGTTCGCGTATTTTATCCAAGTTCAATCAGCGGAATGTCCCCCTGGAAAACGAGAAAGCTCTTTTATTTTTGTTCCATAATCGAGTGCTTTACCTCTATATCAAGAGCTGTGGTTATTCCAAAAACGGGGAAGTTTAGTTGCATTAGAAATTTGAACTCTCCAAACCTTAATTTATTCTATTAGGGAAAAATGATAGAGAAATTTGACTTACTATAAAGAAATGAATAGAATATGCTAACAATAAATGGGAGGTTTTTGTTTGTTTAACTTATGTTTATCTCTGGTAAGTACATTTTCTTTATAAAAATTAACTATATAAGGAGTGTTTACTAGTGGAGAAATATTTTTATGAAGCCTTTGATGTGCTCACACGACAAGGTCCAGGAAGTGAAGAATCAACAGTAAAGGCAATTTCATTATTAGACATAGACAGAAAAAAAGAAATAAATATTTTAGATATAGGGTGCGGAACTGGTGTTCACACTGTACTTTTAGCTGAAGAATACCCTAATGCACATATAACATCGATTGATACAAATGAAACAAGCTTATTGTCACTAAAGGAAAAACTTCAACAGATGCGGCTTGAAGACAGAGTATGTGTGCAGAATGTTTCAATGTTTGATATGGGCTTTAAACCGGAAACCTTTGACCTGATCGATAAAAAAAGATTATACTTTCATTACTCTTGAGTTAATGTTAATCTTTTGATGTAAGTCATTTTACTTTTAACTATTAAGGAGGGGATACCTGATGAAAAAGAAATCGATTAAGTATTTATCTTTAGGTATCGGGTACTCTACTGCTGTTTTTTTCTAGAATTGATTATTGACGGGATAAGTCTGTCCAAAATTAAGGGAAATTAAAAAACAGCGAAAATATGTAACTTGTTCAGGTTTATGTATTTTCTATTTAAAAGGAGACTTTCACTTGATCAATTTAAATAATAATTTAGTAAAAAGATATAATCCAGAAAATATTGCGAAACCTGTTGGAAACTACAGTCATGTAACAAAAGTAAGTAGAAATTCTGAAATATATGTGTTTTCTGGTCAAATTGGAATAGATAAAAATAATAATATCCCAGCAGATTTTAATCAACAAGTAACAAATACAATGAACAATATCGTTGAAATCCTTTCTTCCCAACAATTGACGCCTGATAATGTAATAAAAATTAACATTTGGGCTACAGAAGAAATTGATTGGGATCATTTCGATGAAGTTTGGAATAAAGTATTCGGTACCACACCTCCTTCAATGACGATTGCTTATATTAAAGGATTAGGTTTACCCGAATTAAAAATAGAATTAGATGTTTGGGCTGCAGGTTGATTATAAAGTCTAAAAATAAGTGTCTATGTAGAGGCATTTAGGATGTCGAAAAAGTGAACAGAGCTTGGATTGCTAGACACAGCTAACAATCCAAGCTCTGTTTTTTCCTATGGGGAAATGTACACTTGAAGACAAGATTAAAATGACAATGTATAAAGAAATGAAAGAAGATGGAAACAATCTCAGTACTACCTCTCTTAGGGAGTTGTTTTTAAGCTATAAATATGTCTGAAAAAATATCTTATTAAGGAAGAAATTTGTTATGGTGGAGATATATGTTTGCATGGAAAAAGATACTCGTAATATTAGTCATGATTAATATTACGAGTATCTTTATTAGTGTATAAAATGTGTTAGTAAACTTTTGTGTCACTACTTATTGTTTCAATTTTGATAAAGTCAAATTCTGCTTCATAGCCTTCGCCTTGTGGACTACAAGCATAGATACCTACTTGAAGGTTATCATTTTCTTCAAAGAGGTGTGTCATTCTTATTTGTCTCCACGAAAAACCGTCTATTGAAAAATCAACATAGTAATTATTTTTTCTTCTAGTTATTCGATAAAAAAGGGTAGCCTGATCCTCTGAAATATCCTGACTTGACCAATCAGAATAACCTTGATTTGTTACAACAACACCTAATTTATTATTAGCATCCGGTATGTATTCAATAGAAGTCTTTAACCAAGTTTTACTTGAAAATCGCACCATTAAGCCCGATTGATCGTATCTATTCTTTGGTTTAGATTTTACTTTAGTAGTTAATCTAAAATCTCCATTTACTTCATAGTACAAAAAATGTCCATTATCAGCTTGAAAATCATAATGTGTTTTTTGCCAAAAATCTGTTTGATTTTCAGTTTTAATATTTATGGTCGAGCTTTTGGAATTTATCTTCCACTCTTTGGGTGGAGAAAACCATTTTAAATTTTTATCTATTTTGGCATTGTTGAAATCCTCTATCAATATAATACTATCATTCAAAATTGTTACCACCTTTACAAATTCTTTTTTTGCATTTTGAACGTGTGATGCTTAATATCAATTTGTTTTTATGTATTAGATTTTCTACTTATTATACCTATAGAT
>NZ_JBALMO010000162.1:0-5106 GCF_036963345.1 Bacillus sp. JJ722 | reverse complement strand
TGATAATACCGAAGCTTCCTATTGCTATAAACATGTTAATCATTAAAATAATTATTTTATTCCGCTGTGCTGGTAACATTGATTGCCTCCTTCTTAATCAAATCAATTCTAAAATTCCATAAAATGATATGAAAAATAGTACTTTTTAATTCAAAGAAGCATTTATAAACTTTAAGAACCAGAAACTGCAAGTTTTACATATAATTTATCGCTTTGATCCACTTTACTACCCGGTTTTATATTTTGACTTACTACATATCCTTTTCCAGAATAGTCTATCTCCATATTTAATAATAACGCTAAACGAGAAACATCTCTTAACGACCAGCCCCTAATATCAGGCATTTTTACTTCACCATTTGTTTTAAAAATAATCGTTTCTGAGAGAAGAGCTTTACTTCCAGCAGATGGAGATTGTTTAATAATTTCGTCTCCTTCCCCTAAAACTAATGTTTTCATTCCTTCTAATAATGAGTTATCAGAAACATCAGTGATGGAATCCCCAATAAATGATTGTATAGTGATATCATCCTTGACTTCAGCTAGGTTTCTTTGTTTGTCTGGCTTAACAGATAAATGTTTTAAACTTTGTTCCATCGTAGGTTTTATAATCTCTGCTAATAAAGAAGCACCCGTTTCACCATTAACCAAACTAGGTTGCTGAATAGCAACATAAATGATTAATTTAGGATCGCTTGCAGGAGCCAATCCCATAAATGAATATATATTATTACCAGATCCACTAATATATTCACCGTCTTCAAATATTTGTGCTGTACCTGTTTTTCCGGCAATTTTATAATGATCTAGCTTAAATATTTTTCCAGTACCGTGTTTTGAAGAGACAACACTTTCTAGTAATGAAAGCGTCTTTGTTGCCGTTTTTTCCGAGATTGGTTCTCCCACTATTCTCGGATTCTTGTTCATAATGACTTTACCTGAAGAAGAGTCAAAAACACGCTTTACTACATACGGCTGCATCATTTTTCCTTTGTTTGCAATCGCGCTTACTCCTTGAACTTGTTGAATAGGAGTAAAAGCTGACGCCTGACCAAATGATGTTGATATTTGATCTCTTTTGGCCCTATAGTTAATTCGGCTTCCTACTTCATTAGGCAAATCAATGTTGGTTTTTTTATCAAGACCAAATTTTTGTAAATACTTATAGAATGTATCTTCACCCATCTTATTCGTTAATAAAGCCATTGCAACATTTGAAGAACGTTGCACGCCTTCTTCAAATGTAATTCGCCCCCAACCATTACCATCATTATGATCTCTTATTGGATCATTTCCAATCTTATAAGAACCAGATTGAAACGTATCTGTATCTTTATAAACCCCTTCTTCTATAGCTGATGCTACTGTAAATATCTTCATAGTTGAACCGGGTTCAAATGCATACGATACAACATCGTTGTTAAAATACGTAATATTCTTTAAATTGGGGTCGAAACTAGGTCTTGAAGTCATCGCGAGAATTTGACCTGTCGCAGGATCGGATACTACAGCCATCATTTTTTTCGGTTTATTTTTCTTATTAACCTTTTCTACTGCAGATTCTAAATAGTATTGAATTTTGCCATCGATTGTTAATTCAATAACTTCACCATTCCGAGGAGGATTAATTTTTGCTTTCTTGCCAGGCAATAGAAAACCATAACGACTTTGTTGTTGTGTTACAGAACCTTCGTCCTTAAGTAAATATCGATCTTCACTTTTTTCAACTCCACTAATTCCAATCTCATTATCTTCATTCTCCGTTTTAGTTAACCCGATTACATGTGATGCAAAATCACCATTTGGATATGTTCTTTTAGTGCTTGTTTTAAAAGCAATACCCGGCAGTTTTAATTTTTCTATTTTATTTTTTGTATCTGTATTAAGATTTCGGCCATTTGCACCAAATTCAACTTGTTTCTTATCTTTCATAAGAATACGTTCCACTTCTTGTACCTTCATATTAAGAAGCGGCGCTAATTTCTTCGCTGTTTGCTTAGGATTAACTACGTGTAATGGTTCTTTTTTATTTGTAGTCATTTCACTGTCCAAAACAGCAATAATGTCATATGATCTTGTATCTTTTGCAAGTATATTTCCATTACGATCAAGTATTACTCCTCGTTGCGCTGGTATGGTTCTTTTGGAGGTATACTTCTCTTCAGCCATCGTAGCAAGCACTCTTCCATCCACTTTTCCCGTGACTTGAATATATAGCATTCTAACTCCCACTATTGTAAAAGCAAGCAAAAACATTATCAATAATATTCCTGCTCCGTAATTTACATTCTTATTTTTTTTTATTTTCATAATAGACACTCCTAAATCTATTATTTACTTATGATATATGAATAGATTTTCTTTTAAACTTTAATCTATTTAGTAATAAACTACTTAATAAAAAAAGAAAAACACCCTATTATCGGACGAATTTCGGTAAATTAACCTAATTATTCCAAAAGGTGCAATAAATACATACTACTAGAAATTATATTGATTGTCTATAGTGGAAGAAGTTAAGCGTTATACAGACGAAAAAGCGAATGCATCTTAATTTATGCATTCGCTTTCAAAAAAATCTATTATCATTTAAACTAAATCTTGTGTGATTAATGTTAAACCATCTGCCGAAAGTGCCACTTGTTCTGATGCCTTTCCTACCTCATTAACAACATTAACAAATGATATAAGTTCTTTTTTAATTTTGTTATTCTGTATCTTCGTTTCATTCATCATCTTTAGTATATCTTCAAAATGATCTTTTGTTTCTTCCATACTATTATTCCCATTGCTAACAGCCGTAAGTATTTTTTCTAATGACTTTGTTAATTTTGAGACATGCTTATTCGTATTAGATATTAAATCTGCGACATTTGATACTGAATTCTTCGTATCTTCTGAAAGTTTCCGAACTTCCTCAGCTACAACTGCAAATCCTCGTCCCTGTTCTCCAGCACGAGCAGCTTCAATCGAAGCATTTAACGATAATAAATTTGTTTGATCAGCAATACCCGTTACCATTTGAACAATACTTTGCATTTGTCCTAAAATCTGTAATAAAACCTTGATATCGTTAGAAATGTCATAGACAGATTCATCTATTTGTGACATATTGATAGTTTGATCTCCTAATTGTTCTTTTCCTTTTTGAGCTCGTTTCTCTGCCAATATTGCTAAGTCCGCACCACTATTAGCAAATGAAACAATTTCATTTGATTGTCTATTTAATTGTTGAAAAGAAGCACTTGTTTGTTGTGAAATCGCTGCCAAACTTTGCGATGCACTTGCTACATCTTCTCTTAACTTACATTTTTGTTCTTCGGCAATGTTTTTAATTCTTTCACTTTCAGAATCATACGCTTCTAAAACTAATTGCTGTTCCAAATTCATTATTTTAGATACTGCTTTTACAAATGAGAGTGTTTGTACTCTAGGGACATTTCTTTCAATGATCTCTACGATAGAAAGAAATAATTGTTGAAATGCACACATATACCATTTTGTTTGTAGACCAATCCTGACATGAATATGCGCAATACTGATTCTCTTGTTTATGTAAGACTGATTCACAACGCCATCAAACATTTCTGTAATATGTTGTCGAAGTGTGTTTTTTAAACGATCAATAGAACTACTATTATTAATAATTTCTATTAGTGAAGGTTCATTTTCTAAATTTTTGTAAAAATCGTCTACTATTGTATGTATTTCTTTATTAACAAATGGCTGAAGACTATGTATCATTTTCAAATCTTCTACTGTAAGCCCTATCATATTTACTTGCTTTTCAAAATCACCCTCTTTACTTACGATTAATTCTGCGTTGATGGTATCAATGTTGATTTTTTGATGCTTCTCTCTTTTGAAAATCAATGAAGGTTCCCCCTGCTTTTTTACTATAAAGACCTTGTGAAAATTATACCAATACGGGAACATAATAACATATCACTATGGTTAATGTTATTAGTTTTACTTCAGCTACCTACAAATAGTAAAGAATGACTATAAATAGTTATATATCCCTTCGACTTTTTTACTATTCTTAATAAAAAATAATTATAAAATAAAAAAGAAGTAGCCAAATGAAATTAGCTACTTCTTCATATTATAATTTATTGTCAATTTCTGATGTATCTACATGATCTCCAAACCAATCTGCTAGTTTAATTTTAGCTTTCTCTTTAATGTCATCGTCGATGTACATGGCAACCTGTAATAATGCTATACCTAGTGCTCCTAAATCATCTGTAAAGCCAACACCAAGGGCTACATCTGGAATTAAATCAAAAGGGATAATGAAGTAGCCTAAAGCTCCGATAATAATCGCTTTTGTTTTAGCTGGCACTTCAGGTTTTTGTAACGTGAAATATAGTAACAACACCGCATAAACAACTGATGATCCTGCTTTCTTACCGTATTTCTTCAGTTTATCCCAAAATTTATCATCTGAATAATTTTTCTCGGCGTTTTTCATTTGGTTTAATACTTCTTGTTCATTAACTGATTCCACATGTATCGCCCCCTTTAATTTTCAATACTCTTTCATATCCATTATTATATTGAAAGTATTCATTTAAGTAAAATATTGCATTACTTATTATTTCTTTTTAGTATTGTAAAATACTTTTAAACATACCATGTCATTTATTGCTATAAGTTATCAACAAACAAGCCGATTTACGATACACATAAATCGGCTTTCTTTTATTTTTTATGTCTCTTTGCATAGCCACATCTTTTACACAATTCTTCAACAGCACATCTTCTAGAAAAACCATCATACATATTTCTAGCTCTTTCACTCATAATAATGTCTTCTAATGATGATTCAAAGATATTTCCTAGCGGTATATTTCCTTCACTATCTAAACAGCAAGGTACCACTGTCCCATCTACTAGAATACCAATTTGATCCCTTAAACCATAACAGAAGATATTTTCATCAATAATATCTCGATCCATATCTGGCCATTCAAATTTCTCAGCCATATTAATGTACACGCGATCCTTTAATTTAATATTGTTTGTAAGCTGAAGCTCTTCACTTAAACGTATATCTAAGTTTAATTTTTCTTCAAGCATACTCAATATATCATCATTTAATGC
>NZ_JBALMO010000161.1:0-17653 GCF_036963345.1 Bacillus sp. JJ722 | reverse complement strand
AATCGTAAATATTGTTCAATGATTATCACCCTTATTACCATGAAGGTATTTATTTCTAATTAATTGTAAATTCAATAAAATATGTAAAATGAAACAGCTTCTTTAACAAACCTATCCATATTTTTATCTTAAAAAGGTCCCGATATTCCATTTGAAAATTACATGTAATTATACCATAAAATATCCGAACCATAAAACAAGCTAACTCTACATTCATTAGGAAACTGAGATTCCTTTATTTAATTACAATAAAAAGAGCAGGGGATACCTGCTTTATTTGCGCGTGCTTTCAATTTCTCCAAAAGGTGTGTAAATCTGTGCATGTCCACGAACTTTAATCGCTGATGTATGTTCAGTAAACTGGGCAATCATTACTTCACCACTATCAAGCTTTTCAGAATGATGGAATCTTGTATCTGACCCTCTCGTTAAGCCTATTACATTCACTCCATCTTCCTTTGCCTTAATAATGACATAATCCGTATTTTTCTCTGCCACTTTCGTCACCTCTTCTATATTTTGCTTTCATTTAAATTATCTAAACCTAATCGCATAACAATATCCATTTAGATAAACACCACTCAATGAAATGTACCTTTCCTATTCCTATGTATACCTCGCTCATGTATGTTCAATATAAAAAACAAATACATGAGCAAATTTGAATTATTTTATTAATGATAACACTTCAGCTCGGGATCTTGCATCGCTTGCAAAAATACCACGCACTGCCGACGTAATCGTTTTTGCACCTGGTTTTTTAACGCCTCTCATCGTCATACACATATGCTCCGCTTCCACAACTACCATTACGCCATGCGGCTCTAACATTTCAAGAATACTATCAGCAACTGTTGACGTAATTCGCTCTTGAAGTTGAGGTCTTTTCGCAACTGCTTCAACGGCTCTAGCTAGTTTACTTAAACCAGTTACTTTTCCATTTCTCGGAATATAAGCTACATGAGCATTACCATAGAAAGGAACTAAGTGATGCTCGCATACAGAATGAAAAGGAATATCCTTTACTAGTACTAGTTCTTCATGTTCTTCCCCGAAAACAGTTTTGAAATATTCCTTTGGATCTTGGTGCAATCCAGAAAAAATCTCTTCATACATACGTGCTACTCGTTGGGGAGTATCTAACAACCCTTCCCGATTTGGATCCTCACCTACCGCTTCCAGGATCATCTTAATTGCTTCTTCTATTTTTGCGTGATCTACTTTTCCCAATGTATTTGCCTCCAGAATTAATAAACAAAATTACACTCTCTCCATTCTAAAATATTCATACATGAATTAATACTATTACGCTCTTGATAAAACGAGGAGAGTAGCAAACAATATTTTTATATTAACATATTTGCCCCACTAACAAAGATTTATTATGTAAACAGTGAATTTACTTGTAAATAAAGCTTCTCTATATAAAATACAACAAAAAAATATCTTATAAAAGAATTGTTTGTAAAGCTGTAAAACAAAAAAGCCTTCCGTTTATAAAAACGAAAGGCTTTTTTGTTTTAAGAGAAATATCTTTTACAATAGTGGTGTAAAACCAACTAATTATAATCTCTACTTCACTTATACATATTGACTTAATATGTAAATTATTTAACTGCGTCTTTAAGCGCTTTTCCTGGTTTGAATGCAGGAACTTTGCTTGCAGCGATTTCGATCTCTTCCCCAGTTTGTGGGTTACGACCTTTACGTGCAGCACGTTCACGTACTTCAAAGTTACCAAAACCGATTAGTTGTACTTTATCACCAGATTTTAAAGCGTCTAGAATAGTATCAAAAACAGCATCAACAGCTTTCGTTGCATCTTTCTTAGAAAGCTCGCTTGCTTCTGCAACTGCATTAATTAGTTCTGTCTTGTTCATGCCATTCACCTCCTCCCAACGGGAATTTCATTTTCAACATTCTAAATCATTTTTGATCAATGAAAGTTGTATTGATATTTGATTTATTTCTAACTTTTGAACAAACTATATTACAAAAGCCGTTTTTTCATCCTACTCTATCTTTCATAAGAAATCAAGAGTAAAGCGAAAAGGCGAATGTACAAAAGCTAAAACACTGTAGTAAAACGGCAGAATGGCGTCTTCTTAGCTCATTTACTGTAAGTAGATTATCATAATCATTTATTGTTATCAAGAGAATTCAATAAATAATGGTAATCTTTTAACGAATTGTTGCATATATTCTTTAATTACAACGTTTATTAGCAATAGTGTCCATAATTAGCGAAATATATACACTATTCTATTACATTTTTGTGACAATGTAATAGATTGTCCAAATGACGCACCAACTTACTAACATCCTACCCAAAATAATCATATTTTTCAAAGTAAAAGCGGACTCTTATTATTTTACAAAATAAAAAAAGGCTAGCTACACATTGTGTATAAACTAGCCTTTTTTTTTATAGTATAATGGCTATTAAGCCACCAGATCCTTCGTTAATAATTCTTTCTAATGTTTCTTTCAGTTTATATCTTGCATTTTCTGGCATTAGTGAAAGCTTTGCCTGGATTCCTTCTCGAACAATACTACTTAATGAGCGACCAAATATATCCGAACTCCATATTGAAAGTGGATCATCCTCAAAATCTTGCATTAAATAGCGTACCAATTCTTCGCTTTGCTTCTCAGTACCGATAATTGGCGCAAATTCAGACTGCACATCCACTTTAATCATATGGATCGAAGGTGCTACAGCCTTTAATCGAACGCCAAATCTAGGGCCTTGACGAATGATTTCTGGCTCATCTAGACTCATGTCAGCAAGTGATGGAGCCGCTATTCCATAACCTGTTTGTTTAACCATTTTTAAAGCATCAGCTATATGATCATATTCTGCTTTAGCATGAGAGAAATCTTGCATTAGCTCTAATAAATGATCCTTTCCCCTGATTTCAACACCGACGATTTCTTGTAAAATTGAATCGTACAGCTCATCCGGTGCATATAAATCAATTTCTGCAATACCTTGCCCCATCTCCATGCCTGCTAAACTAGCGTCCTCAATAAACTCAAAATCTTTGAATTGATGAACAACTCGATCAACGTCTCTCAGACGTTTAATATCTTTAACTGTTTCTCTTACTGCTTCTTGATAGCTTTCTCTTAACCAATGATTTTCTCTTAAAACCATTACCCAGCTTGGTAAATTCACATTTACTTCAAGTACAGGGAATTCATATAATGCTTCTCTAAGGACGTTCATGACATCTGCTTCACGCATGCTTTCAACACTCATTGACAGTGCAGGTATATTATATTGTTCTTGAAGCTTTGCACGTAACGCTTCAGTATCTGGGTGATAAGGTTGCACAGAGTTTATAATCATAATAAAGGGTTTACCAACTTCCTTCAATTCCTCGATTACTCTTTGTTCAGCTTCTAGATAATCGCGACGTGGAATTTCACCAATTGTTCCATCTGTTGTAATAACAACCCCAATTGTAGAATGATCTTGTATAACCTTCCTCGTTCCAATTTCCGCTGCTTCATGAAAAGGAATCGGTTCTTCATACCACGGTGTACTAATCATCCTTGGGCCATTCTCATCTTCGTAGCCTTTGGCTCCTGGAACGGTATAGCCCACACAATCAACAAGGCGAATATTTACTTCTAATCCATCTTCTACCTTTATAGATGCAGCCGCATTCGGAACGAATTTTGGCTCGGTTGTCATAATTGTTTTTCCTGCTGCACTTTGAGGAAGCTCATCAAGCGCCCTTGCTCGATCCGCTTCATTATCCATATTTGGAAGTACTACTAACTCCATAAACTTTTTTATAAATGTAGATTTGCCAGTCCGAACCGCCCCCACCACACCTAAATAGATGTCACCGCCAGTCCTTTCTGCAATATCTTTGAAAATATCTACTTTTTCCACGAGATTCCCTCCCGATATTAGAGTGCTTGGGATATAATATCCAATTGTATAGAATAAGACATCTTATATTTATGTTGTTGTCCGATAAAAATATGCTATTTTTATTATTTTTTTCTCCTTTCTTTCGTATAGTCGTGTATAGTTTCAGCATTTGCGTAATTTTCGAATGTCGTTTCATATTTTTTCATAATAAGATGCTGCTGAACCGTAGTAGATAAAATTCTTCATCTTGAAATTACAAAAAATAAAACCCTTCTCCTACAATATATTTTGTAAGAGAAGGGTTATGACTATTTTGTCATAAAAACCGGTTCATAGTTTTCATTTACAGTGTAAGGCAAGGAGAATGCTGGAACAAAGATTGAATTTTCAGTCAATAAAACTCTGATATCTTCCCCAGGCTTAAACTTGCGTTCACTTTCTTTTAATGCTTTTACCAAATCAGGTGTGTAATCAATATACAAATTGCTTTCAGAATCCATTATTACTCCTAATTCAGATTGTGAATACGGACTTTTTACAACTGGTAATTCATCAAATCCTAATTTCTTATAGTCAAGAGTGAAAACATATGTATCTAACTGATCTTTATAAGGGGGATACTTATTCTTGTCCTTATACATCTGCATTCTGAGCCCATACTCCTGAATTAAGTCTACTATTCTAAGGTCATAGATTTTTACAGTAGGGTTTGTTTCGACATCAATGAGCACATATTGAAAGACTCCACCGCTTTCATAAGCATTCCCTGGAGGATCAGACATATATTTACCTATTAATTTAGAGAAATCAATTGGATATTTCTGATAAATAGGGACTGTTGCATCATTATTTTTTATAGGTAATAATCCATTTTGATCTTTACGATATTGATTCACCGCTTGCTGAACGATTTGAATTTGATCTTCATAAGGAGTTTTATTTTCTGTTCTTTTGCTTTGAGGATACATACATCCCGTTAAGACGATAATAGCTATCATTAACACACTAATCACATTATGTTTTTTTCTCATTTCAGCTGCTCCAATTTATGAATTTGTCGGTCCACTTAATACTACGAGAAAAACAATAATACCTGCTAAAACCATTAAGATAAATGCAAACACTGTTGTAACCGCTTTAAAAAAACCTTTAAGCTTAAAACGACTAAAATAAATTAAAACAATTGAAATAGTCATAAATATCATGGCCGCAAATGAAATCCACATTTTTTGCAGTGCTGGTGTCAATCTTTATCACTCCCATCGTTGTTTTTTTATGTATTCTTCTTACTTTTCAACATTTGTACTTTCTCATTATAGTACAATCCATCTTTTGTGAGCGATTAAAATGCTATTTTTTTATATATTTGTTAAAAATTTTTAAATTTGGAATAGTTATAAGAAAAGCGGAAGCGTTGCTTATCGACGTACATACTGGAGGGACTTCGACTCAGATAAAGGAAACACGACAAGCTGATAAGCGATTCAATTGTCTAAGTTCAAAAAAATTAAATTTTCTTAATCGCAAAAAAAGACAGAAGAAGGCGATATTGCTTTCTTCTGTCTTATGACTAAATTACCACTATAGGTTTTTAGGTCTTGCTTATTCCATAGCATTCTATGCATAATTCCAATATACGCATCATCAAATGCCTATTTTTAAAAATAATTTCCTGAATTATTTAGATGCTTGCAAAATATTCACTAAATCATCCATTTCTGATTTACGATCTCTTGACATTAGCAAATCTACAGCACTTCTTACATCTTCGTTATTAAATAAAACATTGTATAAAGCCATTGTAATTGGCATTTTAACATTATACTTCTCCGCAAGCTGATAAGCTGCCTTTGTCGTACGAACGCCTTCTACAACCATTCCCATACTATTTAAGACATCTTCAAGCTTTTGGCCCTTACCAAGCATGTTTCCTGCTCTCCAGTTACGAGAATGAACACTTGTACATGTTACGATTAAATCACCAATACCTGTAAGACCTGCAAATGTTAGAGGATTCGCTCCCATAACTGTACCTAATCGAGCAATCTCAGCAAGCCCTCGAGTCAAAAGAGCCGCTTTTGCATTGTCTCCATATCCAAGCCCGTCCGTAATACCAGCAGCTAAAGCAATAATATTCTTTAAAGCTGCTCCGATTTCTACACCGATTAAATCAGGGTTTGTATAGACTCTGAAGTTTTGATTAATAAATAAATCTTGGACTTCTTCAGCTGCTTTCATATTTTTCGATGATACAGAAACAGTTGTTGGATGTCTAAGGCTTACTTCTTCCGCATGGCTAGGACCAGATAAAACAACGATATCCTTAATAATATTAGGATCGCCATCTTGTTCAATCATTTCTGAAATGCGCATAAGTGTATCTGGTTCAATACCTTTACTCACATGCACAATCGTAATTGGTTGCTTCGCTGTCGATCCAATCTTCTTAACAACTTCTCGAATAGCTTTCGTTGGAACAGCAAGAATAACCGTTTCTACACCTTCTAAAGCTTCTTCTAATGAGGTTGTACCGATGATAGATTCAGGCAGCTTAACCTCTGGTAAATATGTCGAATTCATGTGGTTTTCATTAATATCGTTTATTTGTTTCTCTTTATTACCCCAAATACTTACGTTATGACCATTATCAGCAAGAACCATAGCAAGTGCAGTCCCCCAGCTTCCAGCACCAGCAACTGTTACCTTTTTCTGTGTTTCCATGCTCATCACTACCTTCTTATTTTCTTTGACGTGCAAATATTTTAATTGGTGTACCTTCAAATTCGAAAGCTTCGCGAATGCGATTCTCTAAGAATCTTGAATATGAGAAATGTAGCAGTTCAGGATCATTAACAAAAACAACAAAAGTAGGTGGTTTAATAGCCACTTGAGTTGTATAGAAAATTTTCAGGCGTTGACCTTTATGAGTTGGTGTTGGATTCATTGCAACAGCATCCATAACAACTTCGTTTAAGATGTTCGTTTGAACACGTAACGCATGATTTTCACTAACTTTATCAATGATTGGCATAACAGAATGAATACGCTTCTTCGTTAAAGCAGATAAGAATACAATCGGTGCATAATCTAAGAATAAGAAGTGCTCACGAATATTCGTTTCAAATTCTTTCATTGTTTTTTCGTCTTTTTCAATAGCGTCCCATTTATTTACAACGATAATGACACCACGGCCTGCTTCATGAGCATATCCAGCGATTTTCTTATCTTGCTCACGAATACCTTCTTCAGCATTTAACACGACTAAAACAACGTCTGAACGTTCAATCGCTCTTAGGGCACGTAATACACTGTACTTCTCAGTGCTTTCGTAAACCTTCCCTTTCTTTCTCATACCAGCCGTATCAATGATGACATACTCTTGTCCATTATATTTGTATGGTGAGTCAATGGCATCACGTGTTGTACCTTCTACATCACTTACAATCACTCGATCTTTTCCAAGCAATGCATTTACTAATGAAGACTTCCCAACATTCGGTCTACCGATTAAAGAGAATTTAATAATTCCTTCATCATACTCGTCTCCCTTGAATGTCGGGAAATGTTTTGCTGCTTCATCAAGTAAGTCCCCTAATCCAAGTCCGTGCGTTCCTGAGATTGGGAATGGCTCTCCAAATCCCAGTGCATAGAAATCATAAATTTGTTCGCGCATTTCAGGGTTATCGACTTTATTTACTGCTAATACTACAGGTTTTTTTGAACGATATAATATTTTTGCAACTTCTTCATCAGCAGTTGTTACACCTTCACGACCGTTTGTCATAAAAATAATAACATCCGCTTCATCAATAGCAATTTCAGCTTGTTGACGAATTTGCTCTAAGAACGGCTCGTCTCCTAAATCAATTCCACCAGTATCAATTATATTAAAATCATGAGTAAGCCATTCTCCTGAACTATAAATACGATCTCTAGTTACTCCTGCAACATCTTCGACAATCGATACACGTTCTCCTACAATACGATTGAAAATAGTAGATTTCCCAACATTCGGTCTTCCCACTATTGCAACGACAGGTTTCGGCATTACAATCACCCTTTCATTGTATTCCTCATGCATTTACCAGTAAGTACACGCATAAAAATATCTTGTATTTTTTTTACGAACTTCCTTCTTACAATTAAAATCAACATAATCGATTATCTATAACTATATAAGTATTTTACCTATTTGCATTTTTAATTCTTTTATTATTAACAATCTCGGAAGGAAGAATCTTATTGTTACCCGTTTTACAGTTTGTTCTTTATATCTACATACTTAAATATGTATCACTTTATAAATAAAATCAAATGAACTCATTGTATTTTGATTCCTATACTATTTTATCTACTCTGCAAAACAACCCTTCTTACTATTAAGAAGGGTGTAACTATCCTATATTAACAAATTTTTTTCTATCCAACAATAACATCAGGTTAATGCTTTACAATTATATAAACATCCTCGCTCAATTTATGAGCAATTCCGTCTAAAATAGCTTCTAAGTTTGCAGCAAAGTCATCCATTTCTTCTATTGTATCACAATGAAATAATGCAGGGGCTATTGGTACTTTTGATGTATTTAATGTCACTGCTGCTATTATATATTTTTCGAGAACCATTTATAGAATTCCTTCCTTATCCGTATCTATTTTGCTCGGTAATCGAATTGCATTCTCCAAAGTTGGAACATTACCTATTACTTTTATTGCTTTTTCAATATTTTTTTCTTGAGGCAAAATAAAAACACCTACTCGTCCATCATCTAAATCTCTTTTCGCTAGAGGTACAAGCGCTGGTGTACCGGAGTCACGATAAACACCCAATGCAACTGATACATCATGTAATATTGCTTGACGTTGCCCTAAATTAGCAATAGTCGTTCTAACGTTAAAATTTTTAGGTTTCAATATAAACCCCATGCCATACCGCAAAATCTCTTCTTGTCTTTGAGGATGACCAATATTCATTATATAAATATTATCAATATATAACCCTGCTCCATCAAAGCGTACTTCGCAATATTCAATATCACAAATATCCTGTAATGTAGAACCTGACATTAGTACCCGACTCAAGAATATACACAGTATAGTTACGATGAGCGCAACCCAAATATTAAGAAATAAATAAGCAGTAGTCGTAATCAAAGAAGTAAAAATAACTAAATAATTTCTACCTTCAAATGCAACAGCAATTCCTTCTATATATGTATTTCCACGCTTCACTAATTCATATTGATCCAAACCCGTTAACGTATTTCGTTCCATGTTTCTAACATCTCTAAACTGAGTAGCAGCTAATGTTAGAAAAGTAACTGCTGTATAATCTTTCATTAGTAAAGCAGGTACAACAATACTTCCTAATCCTGCCGCAATAACCCCTAATGCTAAATGAATAATCTTCCCATGTAAGTACGTTGGATATTGGCGATAATCACTCTTTAACATAAATAACCTCGTAACGATACCAGCAACTGATCCAACTAAGATAGGTAAAAAGTAGTTATCCACGCATTTCAAACCTCTTTCTTATGGTAATGTTTGCTATCATCAAATAAATAATTCCCTATAGATTCAATCGTATACCAAATGAGAAGTACTAAAGCTACAACCGCAATATGATCCAACCAAGATAAAGAAAATAATTCATATGATAATCCTGTCCGATAATAAACAATAAACAGCAGTAAATCACTTATTATCATACCCATAATAAGAGCCATCATACGCTGTCTATTATCCTTTAAGAGTAAGATGCTAATGTACAACAACAAGATGCTACTTCCCCACATCGGTATCCACGAAAACCATAAAGGTTCTAAGGTTAGAAAAAAGTAATAACTACCTTGGCACAAAGCCACTATAAATGATGCTAACATAACATGAAATTGGTTTTTAAAAGTCAAACACCCAATATACCTACATACAATAATCATTAAATAAATAACTGCTCCATTTAAAGTAATTGGATTTATAGAAATATAAAACTGGGAAAGAAAGAGTATGATAAGTAAGTGAGCGACTATCGAAGAATTTATTTTATGATATAGAAAAAACACAAATACCGTAAGAAGAATCCAACTACCCCAAATAAAGATTAAACCATTCATTTAATCATCCCCTTTCCATCAAACAGTATTGACAGGAATAGAAGGATTAAACAATGCATTATGCTTTCACGAATAATTTCAACTGTAAATGAAAGAGTAATACTATGAGGAGGTGTAAACGATGGGCAAAGATCGACAAGAAAAAAAACTGAAAAATAGCAGACGAGTTGAATCCGATCGTGATCAATCGCTCCATCACAACGGTGCAGCAAGACTAGACACACCAGACGAAGCAAGACAACAAAACCAACATAACTAAGAAAAGCAGAAGTGGCCGTTTTGCGGCGTATGAACTGGAGCAATCCGACTGAGATAAAGGAAACACGATAAGCCGGTAGGCGAGTCGATGTTGACTTATCGTAGGGAGGATGGCGAAGTTCACTAGCCGCTGGGCACTGGCGCTAGACAACTAAGAAAAGCAGAAGTGGCCGTTTTGCGGCGTATGAACTGGAGCGATCCGACTGAGATAAAGGAAACACGATAAGCCGGTAGGCGAGTCGATGTTGACTTATCGTAGGGAGGATGGCGAAGTTCACTAGCCGCTGGGCACTGGCGCTAGACAACTAAGAAAAGCAGAAGTGGCCGTTTTGCGGCGTATGAATTGGAGCCGTACGACCGTGAAAGGAAAAAGAAAGATCAAAAAGAGGTCGACCAATGGTCAACCTCTTCTAATCATATACTTCATATTTTTTATAAGGTGTCATCAAGGGGAATTAATGACAACGGATAAAATACAAATTTATTTTGTACTTATTAATGACAATAACGATTATTGAATGAAACGTCCGCGTTGACGTTGTAATTCACGATAAAGCTCAGTATTCTTTTCAAATGCCGCACGGCCATGTAACCAAAATAAGTTGTTAACCATCACTAAGTTACCTACTGGTAATTTTAATTCAATGACAGCTTCGTCTGCTTCCATTGAGTCAGAAAGATTGCTTAAGTATTTAGCTTGTTCAATTGTTTCTGGATAAACAAATTGGTCAATAAAGCAAATACATGGTTTGTTGTTTTGCTTAAAGAAAGTTGTTCTTTCTACTTCTTGTCCTACATTTTTAGAGCTTGGTGCTTTGTATGTGAACTTGTGAGAACCGATTGGATCGTTCGCGAATTTATCTAGCTCGTTCCAATCATCAAGGTGTAATAAACGTGATTCTCCACCTACTGCATTTCTTTCTTCTAATTTCATCATTAATAACCAATCGGTTGGCTCGTCTACGAAAGTACCATCTGTGTGAAGTGTAAATAGACGGTAAGCCTGACGTAGGTATGAGTCACTATTATCAGTATCTTTAACACTGAAGTTTGCATAGTACTTACCAGTCATAGAATCAAAGTTCGGCATACCAGCCATGTGAGAGAATGCAGTTGAGAAGAATAAGAATTCTTCTTTATCTTCTGTTACATCTTTCATACCTACAGTGAATCCACCTGAAGCTCGATCGTTCAGAATTTCTCTTACGATATTTCCTAGTTCATATCCAGTAAGTGTTAATAGACGATCAGTCACTAATTGACGTGCAAATGGAGTGTACTCAAGACGTTGAGCAGATACGCCGTCTTCTTTCATGATTTCTAAGAATTTCTTCACAATGTCAGCGCTAATTTCAATATGATATAAGCGGTTGCTTTGTGGATGAGGCAGAATTTCATACCCTTCCGTTGTTTGTACAAATTTCATTTCACTTTTTTCGATAACAGCCATTGATAAAACCTCCTGAGTGATATTATATTGTCTGTTAACTCTTTAGAACAAAAAATAGCCAGCTATACCATGCTTAAATAAGACATAGTACAACTGGCTATTATTTACTGTCTTGCCCTAGACAAATAGAGTCATAGTAAATATTACAGTTATTAAGTATATTTGTTTAAATGTTGAACAGCATCATAAATATTATTCGCGTTTTTGAAAAGGATATTATTCAGAAGGCGAATATATATTTTTTAACTGAAGTTAGTGTAACACAAAGTTGCTATTGTGTAAATATTAAAAACTTTCAATCAGCTAATTTCATCTCAGCTTTTCTCTGATGAAAATGAAGATCTAGGTCTTTAAGTGCTGCAACTAACGCATTAGTTGCTTTACCACGATAATAGAATTGAATTAATTCAATCGGTTTTTCAATTCCATCATTTAAACTGATTCCTCTAAGCAATTGATTAATAAAATGTTTACCGTGCTCTGTCGCAAGAGTACACGATGCTTCTAATATTACTCCATATTTAAGATCTACTTCTGCTGTAATAGTTAACGTATCAAATACACTTTTCGCAGCCATCCCTTGCGGCAATCTTGCGTGACCAGCAATAAACATAATATTTGGATTCATGATAAAATACGCCCCTTTAAATTGTTCATATATAAATTGTCATAATTATCACACCATTTTTCCTACTAGCACTTTCTTAAGCTTTAATTAATTGCGATTGTGCAGGAATACGACTTACTACTTCTTTACCTATTTCGATAGAAGCTGTAGCTGCTGGTGATGGTGCGTTACATACGTGAATACTGCTCGCACCAACAATAATATGAAAATCATCTACCATTTTCCCATCATCAGATAACGCTTGTGCACGCACACCTGCTGGAGCAGCAACTAAGTCATCTGCTTGGATTTCAGGAATTAGTTGTTGTAAGCTTTCAACAAATTTAGCTTTGCTGAATGAACGAATATATTCTTCAATTCCTTCTTTCATAAACCCACTTGCTAGTTTCCAGAATCCTGCATAACCCATTACTTCAGCAAAATCTTTCATGTTAAAGTCTGTTTTCTTGTATCCTTCACGTTTGAAACTAAGCACAGCATTTGGCCCAGCATCTATTTCTCCACCAATCATGCGTGTAAAGTGAACACCTAAGAATGGGAACTTAGGATTAGGAACTGGGTAGATTAAGTGTTTAACAAGATGTCTTTTTTCAGGTTTTAATTTATAGTACTCTCCACGGAAAGGAACAATTTTCATATCTGTTTTGTAACCAGCAATTTGCGCAACACGGTCACTGTGTAAACCAGCACAGTTAATAATCATACGTGCTTTAAATGTACCTTTATTCGTTTCGATTGTTACATCGTCTTTTTTCTCATCGATTTTTTCAACCTTTGTTCCAAGTTTGATTTCACCGCCATTTGTACGAATGATTTCAGCAAACTTTTCACTAACTTGGCGATAGTTTACAATACCAGCCATCGGAACACGAATTCCACCTAAACCATTAACATGAGGTTCAATTTCTTTCAATTCACCTACGTCAATTTTTTTGATTTTCAATTCATTTTGAAGTCCACGCTCATACAAGTTGTCTAATAACGGTATTTCTTCTGGTTTCGTAGCAACGATCACTTTACCGCAAATATCATGCTCAATACCGTGCTTTTGGCAAAATTCCGTCATTGATTTACTACCTGCTTTTGCGAAGCGAGCTTTAAAGCTCCCTGGTTGATAATAAATTCCTGAGTGAATTACACCACTGTTATGTCCAGTTTGATGATCAGCAACCGCATTTTCTTTTTCAATAACTACTACTTTTGCATTAGGATAACGTTCATATAATGCCATACCCGTAGATAAACCTACAATTCCCCCACCTATTATCGCGAAATCGTACATGATAAATCCCCCATTGTTTATACTATTTTGTTACTTAATGTTAATAGATTGTTCTACATCATTTTTTGCATTTTTCAATTGCTCCATATAGGAAATTAAATTGTTCTTAGTTCGGAAAATATGATATTCCATGACAGCACGTAATTCTGCTGCATCATTTCTCATCACTGCCTCATAAATCAACCGATGCTCTTTTTGCGTTTCCTTATAGTAATCTATTAATAAACTAGGTGCAATCGGTGAAATTCCAACAGTTTCAACCATATTCCTTACTCTAGTCCATGGACAACCTTTGCTTAACTTCTTATGAAAATGATCATTAAGGTGGATATAAAAATCATTCGTTTCTTCCGTTAAGTCCAAATTCTCCATTTCTAGTAAAAGCAATTCTATTTCACGCTTATCTTCTTTTGTTAAATATGGCAACGACTTCTCTACTGCTAAACCTTCCAAAACAGAGCGAATATGATATATTTCCTCAATATCTTCAGGAGTAATCGGTGTTACAATTGCTCCTTTATGTGGTTCAATCTTAACTAGACCTTCCATTTGCAGTTGTCTTAAAGCTTCTCGAATAGGCATACGGCTAACGTTTAATTTCATCGCCCACTCTTCTTGAATTAACCGCTCTCCCTTTGTTAATGTTCCATCAAGAATCGCTTGCCTTAAGTTTTTTGTCACGTAATGAAGAATCGTAACTTTATCTTTAGGCAAAATTTCTCCCATAGCGGCACCTCACTTTTGCAAATAGTCAAAATATTGGATACAAATCGAAGTTTATCACATCCAAAAATCAATTTCAAGAATTAAGTAAAAATTTCAAATTAACTGATTATATCTACAGATTCCTTATTTTATCAAGGTTTAATTCAATGTATTACTTCATGTCTAAATTTCATCAGTTTAAGTCTTGTATCCAATCGATAGTAATATTGGATACAATTATTCAGGTAATACAAACATAGTTAGGCATATTTTTTTATTTTAAAAGTCATAGGAAGATATTTGGGGTTAACATATAAGCTTTAGAAGGAGCATGTAGTTTGAATTAAAACGGCGAAGAATTAAATATTCTCCGCCGCTTTGTATTATTTAGTAGTGATAGCTACTGTTTTGTAGGCTGTAAAGAATTCAATAGCGGCAGTACCTTGTTCGCGAGTACCTGAACTAGATTCTTTCATTCCACCGAATGGAGCTTGTGGCTCTGCTCCACCAGTCTCACCATTGATTTGTACTAAACCAACTTCACTATTTTTAACGAAGTGGAAAGCCTTGTTTAAATCAGTTGTGAATAATGACGCACTTAAGCCATAAATGGTGTCATTTGCTTGAGCTAAACCTTCTTCATAGTTTGCTATTTTAATAACAACAAAGACCGGTCCGAAGATTTCTTCTTGAGCAATCGTCATGTCATTTGTTACATTTTCAAAGATCGTCGGTTCAATAAAGTATCCACCATTGAACTCAGGAGCATCGCATGTTTTACCACCATAGAATAATGTAGCTCCTTCTTCAAGACCTTTTTTAATATAAGATGTAACTGTTTCAAATTGGTTTTTAGATGCAACAGGACCCATTGTAATAGATTCTGACATTCCATCACCAACTTTAATATCTTGAACAAATCCAAGTACTTTGTCCATGAACGCATCATAAATAGCTTCTTCAACAAATACTCGGCTAGTTGCTGTACATCTTTGACCAGATTGCTTCATGCAACCTTCAACAGCCGCTTTCGCTGCAGCATCAAGATCTGCATCTTTCAATACCACAACTGGGTTTTTACCACCAAGTTCAAGTTGATATTTCTTACCTGTTTCAACAGCCGTTGCAGCGATTGTTTTACCTACAGCGTTAGAACCTGTAAACGAAACTGCTTTAACATCAAGATGCTCTACGAACGCATTACCAATTAAGCTTCCGCTACCATTTACTAAGTTAACTACGCCTTTAGGAAGACCTGCTTTTTCGAAGATTTCGGCAATCTTCACAGCTGTAATAGCTGTTTCTTGTGAAGGTTTCCACACAACCGTATTACCATATACAAGCGCAGGAGCAATTTTCCATACAGGAATAGCAACCGGGAAGTTCCATGGTGTAATCATCGCAACAACACCAAGTGGCTCACGTACTGTATACAACGTATTGTTTGGGTTTGCAGACGGGATCAAATCTCCAATTTTACGTGTACCTTCTTGCGCATAATAACGTAAGATAGCTGCAGCACGAAGAACTTCACCACGCATTTCAACAATGCGCTTTCCCATTTCTTTCGTTGCACAAGCAGCGATTTCTTCCACATTCGCTTCGAATAAATCTGCAGCTTTACGTAAAAAGTCTCCACGCTCTACAGATGAACGATTTCTCCAATCAACAAAAGCCGTTTTAGCTTCTTTTACTGCTTCTTGCGCATCTTCAACAGATGACATTTCAGTAAATCCTAAACTTTCAGATGGATTAGCTGGATTAAAATGTTCGTATTTTTTCCCAGTAGAACCTTCTGACCATCGTCCGCCGATATAATTAAGATTAGTCACCAATATTACCTCCTAATAAGTTATTACTTTAATTTCGCAGCTTCTTGAACAAGAACGTTTTCTAGAATAGATAAACCTTTGTCAAGTTGCTCTTCTGTAATAGTCACAGGTGGTAAGAAACGAAGAACGTTTCCATTAATACCAGCACTCAAAGAAATTAATCCTTGTTTCCAAGATTCTTTAACAACAGCATCCGCTAATTCTTTCAATGGTTCTTTTGTTCCTTTTTCTTTTACTAATTCAATAGCACGCATCGCACCTAGACCACGAGATTCGCCAACAAAATCAAATTTAGCTTCGAACTCATCAAATTTAGCTTTGATTTTTTCACCAACCCAAGCTCCTCTTTCAACAAGCTTTTCTTCTTCAATCACTTCAAGAACAGCCAGTCCAGCAGCACATGAAAGTGGACTACCAGCGAAAGTACCACCAAGTTGACCAGCAAGTGGAGTATTCATGATTTCAGCTTTACCTGTTACAGCACTTAATGGCATACCAGCAGCTAATGATTTAGACATCGTCATTAAATCAGGAGCTACATCAAAATTTTCGATTGCGAATAATTTACCTGTACGGCAGAAACCAGTTTGAATTTCATCAGCGATGAATACGATATTGTTTTCTTCACAGATTTGTTTCAAACCTTGTACGAAACGAGCTGAAGGAACAATGAAGCCACCTTCACCTTGTACTGGCTCAATAATAATTGCAGCAATATCATCAGTTGATGCTTCAGCTTTGAAGAAATGTTTAAAATTTTCTAAAATCATATCATCCACGCGTTCATTGCTAATCCCTCCTTCACTACGATAGTAGTAAGGATATGGCATGCGATAAGTATCGGTTGGGAAAGGACCAAATCCGTATTTGTAAGGTCTTACTTTACTTGTTAAACCTAAAGTTAATAACGTTCGACCATGGTAGGCACGATCAAAAGAGATGATACCTGATTTCCCAGTGTAGCTACGAGCAATTTTGATTGCATTCTCAACCGCTTCTGAACCACTGTTTACAAATAGAGTCTTCTTTTCGAAATCTCCTGGTGTAAGTTCATTTAATTTCTCAGCTAATGCTACATAGCTTTCATAAGGTGCTACATGGAAGCATGTATGAATAAATTTGTCTAATTGATCTTTAACTGCTTTTACAACTTTTGGGTGGTTATGACCAATATTTTGGATACCAATACCACCAGCAAAATCAATATATTCATTTCCGTCAACATCTTTAATAATTGCGCCTTGTGCTGATTCTGCATAGAATCCTGTTATATGATACGGTCCTTGTGGTACAGCTTTCTTGCGTCTTGCAGCTAATTCAGCTGATTTTGTTGTCACATTTACATTTCCCATTGTTACCCCTCCTGAAAATAAATGAAAACTTTGTCAAAAAGAACAAAAGCGCAGAGTACCCGTTCAGCGCCGTATGAGACTTACGCACTTCGTACGAGATAAAGGAAACACGAAGAGCTGGTAAGCGATTCGATGTGTCCAGCT
>NZ_JBALMO010000160.1:0-10371 GCF_036963345.1 Bacillus sp. JJ722 | reverse complement strand
GTTCGAAAAGTGATTGAAATCACTTTTCTGACAGCCCTTTCTTATACTACAAGAGCCATTCGATAATAACTAACTGTCTTAAAAATCCTTCTCGTTTTCCTTCAGAGGTATAATCTTTCGTTCGACTTTTTCATAATACTCAAGTAATTGATTAAAGATTTTCCTATTTGGGATAACTCGAAAACAAATAAAGGATGTAGCAATACCGATAATTGCTCCTGTCATTACATCGTATGGATAATGAACCCCTACTAGAATACGAGATAATCCTACTGAAAATGCAAGGATTATCCATATGTATTTGAATCTCGTTTTAAAAAAGAAGAATGAAAAACAAAATGTGAAAAAGAGTATCGTATGATCACTTGGAAATGAGTTTCCAACCGTTTTTTCAATAAGTTTGTTAACATTTGATAACTCTGCGAATGGTTGCTGATTTGAATAAAGTAAACCTGCTGTTTTTCCGATTATTTCAGCCAGAATAAATGATATTCCAGCACTTATAATCATGATTCTATTTCGAGAGGAACGAGTAAACCAAAATAGAATCACTGACACTACTAAAAAATAAACCGTATATTCTGCGAATAAAATTGAAATAGGATTTAGAAAGCTATATTCTTTTCCTAAATCGTTTATAGATCTGAATAAACTAACATTAAATTCAGAATTCATGGGAAGTCACTCCTTTATAGGTTTTCAGATAATAAATGATGTTTTTGATTTTGAGACAATTAAGATTGATTTAAAAGTGTTCTCAAAGAATCTTACGTCGTGGTATCTTACATAAGCTTTTACTTTTCTTTCTTCATGATATAGAAAAAAAGTGTAAGTAACTATTCTTTTTCCTTACGTTAACATTACGTTTTTGTAAGAATACTTTTTGGAGGGGGTAAAAACTTTAATATATTTTGAATATTATTCGATGGAAAGAAATTAAGGAACTACTGAAACTTTTCAATAGGGATGATATTCACTCACAAAAATATTTGTTAAGTAAAGGGGATGTATATATGTATATTGGGATTCAAACACTGCCAATTATTTATGTTGATAACAAAACACAGCAGGATATTTTCGGTTTGCGTTTTTATTATGAAGGTATGGAATTTAAGAAACCAGAATTTAAAAAGATTAAACCTAATGACCGGAAATTAATATCAATATATACACGCAATTTAATTGGGGAAAAGAAGTTATGTATGAGCTATAAAGATAAAGAGTATGCAATATTTGAAAAACTAACAAAGGATATTTGGTCGAATTTTTTAGTGGAAATTGAATCATTTGATGAAAATGATAATTTAGAGATCCGTGTTACACCGAATTTTTCGTTATAAAAAAAGAGCTTCCTTTTCGCAATTGGAGCTCTTTTACTGTATCCTTTAAATACTTTATAGCAGTAGTAGTGTTGCTACAGCACCCTCAAAGCTAACGATCTTTAATATGAAGGAGAAATTATATTGAATACAAATCAGATCTATATGTTGAGTTAGGTTGCTATAATGAAGCAATTGATTGGTTTGAAAAAGGGTGGAAAGAGTATTACATAACAACATATTTGATTAGTAGATTTATCTTTGCTCTCTATAAAACGGAGAATAATACACGTATGCATGAATTAGTAAGGGAAGCCGTTATACAAAAAGAGGAACTGATCAAAGATATATACAAAGAGGAATGTGATGAAATTTGGACAAAGAAAGATAAAGAAGAACGTATTAAAGAATTACTTCAAGAAATAAATGAATGTAAAAATAAAATTGAACAAATTTCATCCGGAACTATACATTTAATAGATTTTGAACCTGAAGTAACTGGAGGCTGTTACTTATTTGGATGTAAGCGACATAATCATTTAGAATACAAAGATTAAGCAGAAAAGTGTGGGGACTTTTTACTTAAACTATAAAAAGTAAGAGCCTTACTAAATATGGAACGTTGTAAGGCTCTAACTTTATCAAATGAAAGATAAAAATTTTTAATATTTTATAAGCAATATAAACTCAATAAGATTTTATAATTAATGGATTTTAATAGATTTTCAACTATTGAAACTTCACATTTTTAGGTGCTTTATAGCCTTTAGGAAGCTTTAGATCTTGATCCCACATGACCTCACGTAAGCGGTCTGGATAGTCGGTGATGATTCCATCAACGCCATCGTCTATAAGCTTGTTCATCGTTGGAATATCGTTAATTGTCCATGGGATAATTTTCATGCCTGCTTTATGTGCATCATCTACCATGTCCTGAGTTACATAAGGAACGTAATTATCGTCCGTCATTTTACCGTTTTGCGGGAAACCATGAACAGGGGAGATTGCGTCTGCACCAAATGATTTGGCTGCTGCTACAAGGTCTCCACCGAAATCATCGATGTCGATGCCACCCAACCATGGTGAAGCCCCAGGTTGTCCAGGCTGCAAAAATTGTGGACCATTAGTTAGAGCAACAATAGGTAAGCGTGGCTCTACTTCTTTCATTCGCATTAGTGTACCCCAGTCGAAACTTTGAATTGAAACGCGGTTCAGCATTCCTGCTTCACGAACTTCGCGAGCAACAATTTGCACGAAATCTTCACGTGGAGCTGTTTCCGAAGGTGCACCAGCCTCTACTTTCGTCTCAATATTCATCCACACCTTATTTGCTTTGTAGCGTTTTACAAGGTCGAAAACCTCGCTCAGTAAAGGCATTTGAGCACCTGGGCTCGCTTGTTGTTCTGGATACTCAGGTTTAGTATTTGTACCACAGTCTAATGTTCGGATTTGTTCAAGTGTCAAATCTTTTATGTACTTGCCTACATAAGGGAATTCAGGGTCTCCTGTGTTTAATGGGCGCGTGTCTTTGCAATTTCTTCCCGATATTTTACGATCATGCGTTACAACAGCTTGTTTATCCTCTGTAATTTGAACATCAAGCTCTAATGTGCTCACACCCATTTCTAGAGCTTTGGAAAAGGAAGCGATTGTCGATTCGACAGTTAGTCCCATTCCTCCACGATGTGCCTGAAGGTCGAATGAATTTGGATTGAAACTCCTGTTGTCAGTATTCTTTGAGTCAATTTCAGCCAAGGCAGGTTGTGTAGAAAACATTATAAGCGTTCCTAGTGTAATGGATAATAGTTTTCTCTTTGTCATTTACTTCACTCCTTATAAAATCTATTACATTAATAAGAATAGAGTAAAAGTGTAAATCATCATTTAAGTAGATGTTAAGATTAAATAAAGTTTTATAGATTTATTAATCCGCACTTGTTAAAGTACCCATAATCAAGGGGGATTTTTTCTAATTTAATTAAATGCAATCAAAAAAGACGTGAAGGGTTCCCACGTCTTTTCGTACTTAAGAAAAAATTATTTCTTTAATTGCCATTTTATCATCTCATGCTGTATTTCCGTCTTTTTCATTTTTAACTTTTCTAATACTCTGATAGATGGAAGGTTATCAATCAAACATTCAGCAACTATGACATCGACAGTATCGAATGAAAAAGCCCATTTTACAATTTCATTTACCGCCTCTGTTGCATATCCATTGCCTTGAGCAGATGGTATAATTCCATAGTCTATTTCAACGGTTTTGCTTGAATTTGGTTTACCTTTAAATCCAATATCACCAATAATAGAATTATTTTCTTTATTAATTACAAGCCATACTCCCCAACCTAAGAGAGTTGAATCTTTTTTTAGTTCTTCTAAATACATTGTAATATGAGGACCCATATTATATTCTTCATCTGAAATTGTTGCTACGTATTCAGAAGTGCAAGGGATAATTCTTAGTCTATCTGTTTGTAATGCCATTTGTTCTCCTTTTTTATGAAAAATGTAATACCTCATCTATAAACAACAAATTAGATTCACTCATATTCATTTCCCCTTTCAGATGTATATAATATCACACCATTGTTTGTTTTTTGTGATAATTAAGATAAATAGTTCTTCTCTGAAATCTTATTTGGTTAGGTTATAAGCTTATCAAGTATTTAAAAACTGCATAAGCGCCTTGTTAAATTCATTCGCTTGATCAATTGGCGATCCATGACCACTGTTGTTGAGTGGATATAATTGCGATTGTTTAATTTGTTTTTGTGTGAGTTCAGCACTTTTAAAAGGAATGAGTTGATCATGAACTCCATGAATGATCATTGTTGGAACTTTGATTTTACTTAAATCTTTTGTTACATCTTCATTCGCTGCTGCTTGTATTATTTTAATAAGAGCGTATGAAGCAGATTGTAGTCCAAGATAAGAAAACCAATCTAACGTAGCAGAACCAAGATTTCGATTGAAAAATGATAAGGACACATCGTTAAGAAACTTAGGGAGATTCATATACATTTGATTTATTAGAGCATCAGCCTGTTCCTTAGTAACACCATATGGAGAATCCTGATTTTTAACAAAAGAGGGGGACACAGCGTCTACCAATATTAGTTTTGAAATATGACGTCCATTATACCGTGACATGTAGCGAATCGAGAGTGCACCACCTACAGAGAAACCAAGTAAGGTAGCATCTTCTAATTGAAGGGCTTCTAAGACCATAGCGATATCATCTGCTAAACGATTGTATGAATAACCGTTCCAAGGTTTATCGGACTGCCCATTTCCTCGTATATCCATTGCGATGCAACGGAACCCATATTGAGGTAATATGTTAAATTGATATTGAAACATTTGATGATTTAATGGCCAACCATGTACGAAAAAAACAGGTTTGCTGCCAGCGCCAGGGTTAAGATCCTGTACAAAGATATGTACACCTTTTTCGACTTCAATATACACAATTCAACCTCCCTTTAGTTTGAAAAATTCTCATTACACTAATAGTATGAAATTAAATGTATGGATATGTAGTAATTAGGGTGGTAAGAAGTAATGAATCAATATTTGGTAATTTTGTATTGATTAAAAGCTATTTTTTGGTAAAAGTGAGGTTGGAATGAAATTTTTTTAAGAATGAAAAGATTTTTTAAAAGTTTTTCTATAAATAGAAATATTTTTTTAGTATAATTATCCAGACACCATGAATAGAAAGGATTAGTAAATATGTCACATCATGAACAATGGAAATCAAAAGTAGGCTTTATTTTAGCTACTGCGGGTTCTGCAATTGGATTAGGGGCTATTTGGAAATTTCCATATATAGCAGGTACAGGTGGTGGGGGAGCATTTTTCCTTATCTTCTTGTTATTTGCTTTTTTATTGGGATATCCACTCTTAGTTGGAGAATTTATTGTAGGTCGTCACGGTCAGAATGACGCGATTACAATTTATAAAAAGCTAGCACCTAATACAAAATGGCACCTGATGGGTAGAATGGGTGTAGTAATTGGAATACTCGTCCTATCTTTTTATAGTGTAGTTGGTGGATGGATTATTCTTTATTTATTTAAAGCGCTTACGGGAGGGCTAAATAATCTATCACAAGAACAATATGGAGGTTTGTTCGAAGAATTAATTTCGAATCCATTTGTAACTCTATTTTGTCAATTCATCTTTATATTGCTAACTGTACTTGTTGTTGCACAGGGCGTTCAAAAGGGAATTGAAAAAGTAAGTAAAATTATGATGCCGCTACTTTTCATCCTGTTTATCGGAATTGTTATTCGCTCATTGAGTTTGGACGGAGCGATGGAAGGGGTTAAATTCTTACTTTATCCTGATTTTACAAAATTAAGCTCTGAATCAATATTATTTGCTCTAGGGCAAGCGTTTTTTACGATTACTCTAGGTGCATCGGTCATGGTTACGTACGCTTCTTACTTACCAAAAACGCAAAACCTGCCTAGAGCCGCTTTTTCGATTATTATTATGAATCTATTCATTGCTTTATTAGCGGGATTAGCTATTTTTCCAGGGGTTTTCTCGTTTGGTTTAGAACCAAATTCAGGGCCACCACTAATATTTGCTGTATTACCAGCGGTATTTAGTCAAATGCCCTTTGGTATACTTTTCTTTACCGCATTTTTAGTTTTATTTCTATTTGCAGCTTTAACATCAGCATTCTCAATGATTGAGATTGCGGTTGCAACAACAGCTAAAAATGATCCAAACAAACGGAAGAAATTAACTTATTTTTTTGGTCTCTTAATTTTTGTGATAGGAATTCCATCTTGTCTTTCTTATGGTGTAATGGCAGATTTCAAACTGTTTGATAAAACAGTTTTTGATTTTGTCGATTATGTAGTAAGTAATGTCATGATGCCATTAGGAGCATTATTAATTTCTATCTTTATTTCAACGAAAATTTCCAAAGACGTATTATTAGCAGAAATGCAACAAGGTTCAAATGTTGGAAAGCTATTCTTTAATATTTGGTACTATTTATTAAAGTATTTAACTCCTATCGCCATTGTCATTGTATTTATGGATGTGTTAGGTGTTTTAGATTGGATTATGAATGTTATAAAATAATTGAGAATCAATAACCTTTTAATAAAGAAGTATTCATATATACATAACATACTATTTTTTTGGAGGATTTAAACATGACAACTATGACAGATTTACAGAAATTATTCCCAAGTGCTGACGGAAATGAACAGCAACGAGAAGAGTTATTAGGTTATTTTAAAACAATATTAACAAGAATGGATGAATTAAAAGATCCATCTAAACTGACTTTAGGTGAAATGCCAAATTATACAGAGGATTATTATAATCGTATCATCCAAAATGCTTTTATTCCTAATAAAGGTATTTCGATGGATGAAACGATAGATAAATTAATGGAGTTAGTAAAAGGTCACCGTTTCTTAAATAGTAGTTATGTGGCGAATGCAACGCCACTTCCTAATATCGCAAGTATTCTAGGGAATTTAGTAACGGTTATTTTAAATGGTAACAACCTTTGGGATGTGGACGGTTCGGCAGCTGCTAATGCAGAAGTGCGTGTGACAAGTATGTTATCAAGAATTGTTGGGTATGACCCGAATTTAAGTGGTGGATATACTACATGGGGAGGACAAGGTTCTATATTCACTTCATTGCGCTTAGCAATAGCACGTCAATTTCCACAATCCAATAAAGAAGGAATCCCGAATAATCTTTATTGTTTCTGTTCTGAACTATCTCATTTCAGTCTCTACAAATCTGTAGAAGCAACTGGTATCGGTGTAAATAATATGATTCGTGTAAAAGCGAATGACGATCATTCAATGGATTTAAACGATTTAAAATTAAAAATGAAAGAAGTTATCAATAATGGTGGTATTCCAATTTATGTATTAGCAACAATGGGAACTACTGATACGTTTGGTATTGATGATATCTATGGAATGAAGCAAGTTTTAGGTGAAATTGAACAGGCATACAACTTAGACCCTATATATGTACATGCTGACTCAGCAATGGGAGGGATGTATACGTTTTTTAATGAATATGATTTTGATAATAATCCTCTTCAATTTGATGAAGAAGTGCGTGATGTATTAAAGCAGTATCAATCATATTTCAGACATATCAACTTGGCTGATAGTATGGTCTTTGATTTTCATAAGCTAGGACAAACTCCTTATATTACAAGTTTGTTCCTTCTAAAAAATAAAGAGGTTCTAAAATACGTAGATCTAGATGCAACTGAGACACCATATGTTGGTAACCGTGGATATGGAAGCTACCACACTAGCTATACGTTAGAATGTACTCGAATGGGAAGTTCAATTGCCATTTATACTTCTTTACTAGCGTTTGGTGTAGAAGGGTATCAGCATATGTTAGCTAATTATTTACTTGTAAACAATGCCTTTAGAAAAGCATTAAAAAGAGAATTCTCAAATGTGGAAGTAACAAATGGGGTATCACCTGTTACAACTTTCAGATTTTACCCAGAACAAGGTCGATGGTGTGATGAGCTTGCAGGAAACTTAGATAGCAAAGAAGTAACGGAAATAAATCAATATAATGAAGATTATGCAGAATTAATTGGTTTAGAAAGAGATATCATTTTCTTTGGTAATACGAAAAAACAACGTCTCATTCCTGTAAAAGATTCAAATAAACGTTTGCCAGTATACGTTCATAAATTCTATACGACAAATCCATATTCAACGATCGAAGAAGTAGATCGATATATTTCCTTCCTTAAAGAACATATGGAAGTGTATAGTAAATCACATATTTTAGTTTAACAGACTATAGATAGCAGTAAGTATCGGAAAAATTACATACAATAAAAGAAGCTCACGACTTATTACATAAGGTTGTGAGCTTCTTTTTCATTGCAAAGTATTTAGTTTACTTATGCTTTGAACTTAGAAATCATAGTTTGTAATTCATTTGCTAATTCATTTAATTGTCTTGAATTTGTTGATAGTTGATTGATAGACGTTAATTGGTCCATTGTTCTCTCTTCAATTTCATGTGTAAAGTTTGAATTATTGTGTGCAATGGCAGTAAGATCCTTAACAGAGGCAGTAACTTCTTCTGTACCTGCAGAAATTTCCTGAGTTGCAGATGAAACTCCTTCGATTTGATTGGCAATTTGGTCTGTAATCTCTTTGATTTCAAAGAAAATTTGACCAGTTTTTTCTGCGATTTTTGATCCTTTATCTGCCTCTATTGTACCTACATCCATTGAAGATACGGCATTGTTCGTTTCTTGTAGAATTTTTTCAAGGATTTTTGCGATTTTTTCGGATGACTTAGTTGATTCTTCCGCTAAGGTTTTTACCTCTTGAGCGACTACAGCGAAACCTTTACCATGTTCGCCCGCACGAGCTGCTTCAATCGCAGCATTTAAGGCCAATAAATTAGTCTGACTAGAAATGCCGGTAATTACTTCTAAAATACTAGTAATTTCGTCAGATCGTACTTTTAATGAACTAATAATGTCACTGGATTGCTTTACAGTATCATTGATTACCGACATTTGTCTCACCACTTCACTGATAGAATCTAGACCTTCCATTGCGTAGTCTTCCATACGTTTAGATATAACTGTCACATCTTGAGTAGAATGTGCGATATTGTTGATTTCAGCTGCAATTTGTTCGATAGCACCTGCTGATTCATTAACTGAGATCTCTTGTGATTGTGCGCCTATTGACATTTGCTTAACGTTTTCGCTAATTTTTACAGAGTGTTGTTGTGATTGTTCAGTAACATTCGTAACTAAGTCAGATGATTGTAATAATGTATCAGATGTTTTTCTTATTTTTAAAATCATCATTTTTAATTCAGCAGCCATATTATTAAAGTCTTCATTGATTTTTCCTAAATCGTCTTCCCTTGTAGGAAGTTCAATATCTAGGTTTCCTTCTCTCATTTCATTAATACCATGCCGTAATTGTGTTAATGGTCTAAAGCTTCTACGACTAACAAATATTTGAATAAGAACTGATAAGATTATGGATGGGATTAAAATAAGTAGTGAATTTTTTATGTATTTTTCTGTTCCATCTTTAACCATACTTGCATCAACATCTACTCCAAAGAAAGCAAACACTTCTCCAGAAGAATCTTTGATTGGATACATTACTGTGATCCAAGTACCAAATTTGTCATGATAAATCTCAGATGCTGTAACTTTTTTTGTTTTATTCATTTCTTGTATAGCTTTTGCACTAGCATCTGGGTGTTGGTAGATGTCACCAATTTTTAAATTGGCCTGTTTTAAGTTATCAACAATGTGAGTAGGGTTGGCGATAATTGCTGATTTACTGCCATCTACTAATGTGGATTCAAATAAATATCCTTGGGCGACATTTGGGTTTGCTTCAGAAAGTTGATCAAATAAGGCAGTAAACTCTTGTTGTGTCGGATCATCAAAATCTTCTTCTTCTGCAGCTTTCATAACTAAAGATGGGTTAATTTCTTTTCCCCATTTTTCTGCGATTCCTGTTGCTTGCTCTTCCATTTCAGTTGTCAGTATTTCGTTTTGAATCCTTAAGTTTGAAACGACCAATACAATACCTATTAGTAGAATTAATCCTGTTGTACGAAGGATTGATTTTGTTGCAAAAGATAATCTTTTTAGTTTTTTCATGTTGTAATAAACTTCCTTTCTCTATTTAAATATAATATCGGCTAAGTTGCTTCTGAAATTAATGCTTTTGAACTATATTTCTCTTTTTTAGACTAAAGAAAGGTGTTCCTATACACAAATATTGTCAGTTATTTGTTGTAAATGAACTTAAAATATGAATGCGAGGATAAAGAGATGGATGAATGTGGTGAAAAGGGAGATACCAATGATTAGAAGAGCAGTTGGTGCTATTGTTTCGTGTGGAAATAAATTTATGATAATTCGTAAAGTAAAGATTAATACAATTTCAGGAAAGCACATAACGATACTAAACTATTTTTCTTGAAACATTTTAATTCTTAACGTTATTATAAAGAGAAAAAAACAAACACCATAGGA
>NZ_JBALMO010000159.1:39772-40095 GCF_036963345.1 Bacillus sp. JJ722 | reverse complement strand
CTAGATAACTGTTTATTACTCCTTAGTTTAAAGCCTATAGGTTGGTTTTCTACTACTATAGGTTTATTTTTACTAACAGCGATAATTACCTAGATTTAAGACCGCTTACTAAGTGTGCTTGCCGTGTTCCTCGGACCGGAAGTTTACCGCTCGCTTCCTTCAGATTCCGCATCACTGCAGACACCCTTGCGTTAAGCTAACTGCTACTTATGCCTTCACAGCTCAGGACTTTCACCCTATAGACTGCACCAATGCCGGACGCACGACAATAAAAACCGCAGAAAATATTTCTGCGGTTTTTACTTTTAACAACTATGCTTGAT
>NZ_JBALMO010000159.1:38601-39739 GCF_036963345.1 Bacillus sp. JJ722 | reverse complement strand
CGTTAGCAGCATAAGAAAAAGCCGTCTAAATGACAACTCTGTTCTTCTGCTATTGCTTCCTTTAACTTTAGTAATTCCCTCTCTATCATAGTTAGATTTGGGTTTATTCATTAAAGGAATGCTAGAGGGGAATAATGGAAATAATTATTTCCCCAACCATCAAACTATTGTCAGTTGGAAACAAAATAGCCACTGAGTTAAAAATACTCAATGGCTATTACATAGTCGCTATCAGCTTAGAGCTTTATTATATGCCTGATTTATTCAAATGTAAACGTTTTTTGAAAACGGTTTTAATACAATGAAATAGCTAAGTAGAATAAACTACCTAATGTCTAAAGCAGTGGTAAGTACTATTGATTTAGAGATAGCAACAACTTAATTATAATAGTGGATATTTATTCTTGAACAAAAAATAAGCCTATCCGAATGGACGGGCTTGTATAATTTGGTACCGAGAGGTTTCAAGCTAAAAGTAGGAATACATTTGTCCCTCTTAATTTATACATTGACTTTCCAACAATCCTGTTTTAATCTATTCTTCACGCATTTGCAAAGTAACATCGAGTTTGTTTTCAACATCTTCCTTAAAGGTTTCTGCTCCTATTTTAGATGTAAATGTTCCAGTATACAATCTGTAACGACTTCCTTCTTTCCTTAGATGTAATGTAACATCAAAAGCTTTCTCTACTTTTTTCGATTCGACATAAACGGACCTTCTACAAGAATAGATGTTGGATTAGTTTCTCGAAGCATGTGAAGATTGTCTTCTTTTACTCCACGATCTCTTAATCCCGTAGCATTAACAATCGATTTTTGAACAGCTTTAGCAACCTTAACAGCTTCTTTTAATGTATCTTTATAAACATATGTTTCGACCCCATGAGCATCTGTCCATTTTAAAAAGACGAGCATAAGCTCGTCTTAGAAATACAACTATTTTTAAAATAACATCATGAGTAAAGTTAATTAGTAATATTTTTTAAAACTAATAAGAACACTCTCACCAACAGCCTATATGTCCTGATGGATTGGATAGCAACAATCTCCATGACGGAAACCGCCATAGCCCATTCCAAAACCCGTGCCATAACCAGGATAGCCACCATAACCCATGCTAGTGCCTGGGAAACCACCA
>NZ_JBALMO010000159.1:0-38511 GCF_036963345.1 Bacillus sp. JJ722 | reverse complement strand
GCCTGGGAAACCACCATAGCCCATGCCAGCGCCTGGAAAACCTCCATAACCCATGCCAGTGCCTGGAAAACCACCATAACCCATGCCATAACCTCCAAAGAATTGTCTTTCCATATTCTATCTCCTCCTCGTATTGTTTCCAAATAGTGTATGTGTCCTTGTTTAAGGAGGTATAGATTACTGCCTAATTGTTCTGGGCTATAGTCATAACTAGTCATTTTGCTAGGTGTTGCAACAGTTATTGCCCTCTTTACTCAATAAAAAATACACCTCTATGGGTGTTTACTTTGTTGTTACATATTCATCGTCAGTAATGACTTTGTATTCTTCTTCAGTGATCTCATTAAGACGTAACTAATTCTTGCCCCACTGCAGCTAATATTTCTTGATTTTCTTTTTGCTCCTGAAGAGGACTTAATGCTTGAACATTAGTTATAATCATTAGTCAAAAGCACCTCCAAATCAATATAGTCGTACTTGTTGACTAGTTATCCCTTTACTTAGAGTAAAACGGATATTAATACCCCAATTTTTGCTATCTTGGTTGCATTTATGAAGGAATACCCTCTTTTACCCATAGCCATGTTTGTGATGTCTTCCCAAGTTGGCACTTCGTCAAAGGCATTATTACAAGCTTCAATCAAGATTGCGCTGCCAATCGGTACATATACATCAGGCGTGACTAAGATTCTAGTTGCAGCAATATCAGTTAGGAATGGATCATTTAATTCTAATAGAATCGTATCCTCCGTTCTTGTGAAAGTATATGTTCTACCTGCGTGTATTGCTGTAACTGTAAGGAATCCACATATCTAAAGGTATTTCTATTGTGTAATCTGTATTTGCTGTAGCTGTAAACGTTCTAAGTACTTGTCCATTAATTCTTTCAATAACCGTGATTCCGTTACCTTCTAATTCACTTACTTGATACGTAATGGAAGGAGATTGAGTTAATGTTCCTAACTCCTCATCTATACTAGGAATAACAGGTGGTCTATTGTGATTAACTCTGAATTTTCGTTCTGCAATTACTGATATTCCACCAGCTCCATCATCAGCCCATACCTTTAATTTATGGTCCACATTTTCATCCAGATTAACTAACATCGGTGTCGCACCCTTATATACACGTTTATTGCTGTAGGTTAATTGTTTAGAGAAAGTAATAGGTGTTATACCATCTGAAATTCCTGACGCGATACTTCGGATTCTTGGTGCATTGTTTAATGAAGGAAAAATTTTTACTATACCCTAATTAGAGTACACCTCGATATGAAAAAGAACATTTAATTTGAATATAAAAAGCACCCTTAAAGGGTGCAAAAGACATTTACCAATTCCAAAAAGAGTTTTTTTTTTTACTGCAGTGACTTTCATGTTTTCTAGTACTTTCATGATTTTCATGATGATGTTTACCACAACCACTATCATCACCTTCAACAACTGTCTCGTACACGTCTCTTTCGTGAACGGGGTACTCCTGTTTATGCTTTATCAGTGTACGGTGTACATGAATGATCTCTTTAGGATGGATGTGTTTAACGACTCGTTCCTGTGTTCTGGTTCTTACTTCAGTCTGAGTAGGACAAGTGATAATTTCATCATCCCTTTCTCCAGGACGCTCTCTACATTTACTACAATTACAACTCATTATAAAACCACCTTTTAATCTCGCATTACAACTTATGTGAAAAGGCGGAAACTTGTACTAGACACATTAATCAACAATAAAAACACTAACTTATGTAGGTGCTGTAAATGCTGTAGAAACACATACTCTAATCCTGAGTTGGATGAGAATATTCCATGTACAGAAGTACTCTCAAAATCACAGTTTTCATCTTTCGGTTTCTGAAGAGGGTAACCTACTAGTATTATTTCTTAACTTTGAGAAGTTTATGCATGATTTAACCAAAGAAAATCCAGCAGGGGTGAAAGTGCTGGATAACTTGTAAAACGAGGGCTAACCGATCATTTTAATCTTTTTCTTTTTCAAGGAGGAAATTGGTCAAACAGAAGCAAAAAAACAAGGTTGTAAGGAAACGTTTTTGTGAACACATTTTTTAAAACTGTTCCGGAATTTGAAGTTTATTTAATAGTTTTCCTTTTTGTGAAAATAGGCGAAAACCATCTTCTACCCAATGCCAAACCGTAGCAGAGAAACGAACCGATTGCAACGCGTTGCCAAGCTATTCCATTTGGCAATAATCGTCGCCATTTTGGCACGGTTTACTTTCACATAAGGGTGAAACAGCCCATTTTTGTCCCCTCTCCTCAAAAAATTTATTCTATACTTTTTAATGATTCAATCATATTTATTTTATTAACTTTTCTCCTAAGTAGTAAGTTAGATAGAATGGTAAGTAAGAACGCAAAAATAATTGAAACTAATATGATAAAAATAGTTAATTTATCTGGGATTTGTTGATGGGTACTAGACAGTGCTTTTACTATAATTGTATAAACATAGTCAGTTATCGGTAAAGCTACAATTACCGCAAATGTGGTTAGTATGATGTTTTCAAAAAATATAAGTCTGTTTATTTTATTTTTTTGATAGCCTAAGACCTTAAGTGTTGCAAGCTCACGATTCCTTTCATAAATGTTTATGGAAGATATCGTATATATGGCGCCAAAGGAGAGTATGACTGCACAAATGATAAACATGATAAATACAAAACTGTTTTGTTTCAAAATATATTGAGCTGATTTCTTTAGATCATTCTTATCTGCAATATTATCTACATGATGATCTTGTTCAAAGAAGTTACGAACGCTTATAAGATCTGAAGGGCTATTTGCTTCAACTAAAAGAGAAGTTGGACTGTAGTCTATGTCAAAGCTCTTTAAATAGGCTGGTGTGCTATAAAACGACGGATTCGAATACTGTGTAGATATATTTAGAACCTTCATATCTACAGATTTATTTTTAAGCTCTGGTGCTATGAACTTTATTTTGATTATGTCCCCTTCTGAAATATGATATTTGTCAGCATAAGATTTGGGTACCAGCACACCATTATCTTCTAAAGATATCCTATTGTCATTTTCGTCAAAGAAATGAATGAGATTGTTTTCTTTTTCAGTAACAACTAGAGTGGTATTTTCTTTTTCATCATCTTTTATGAATTCAGCAGGAAAGGTGGATAAAATATAACTATTTTTAATACCGGAGGGTAGTTTTATCGTATCAGAAGATGTCCCCTTCGTATAATCTACTCTTAAATCATACGTAAAAACATCTTCAATTTGGTTAGCTACTTTTAGCAAGGCCGTTTGAGTGCCAAAAGCAGTTATCAATATTACAGTGCTTATAACAACACCAATTGAGCTCGCTAAAGCTTTTTGTTTATTTAAAAATATGTTTCTCAAAATGAGTTTGTAACTGTAGGAAAAATGACTCCAAATACCAGGAACTCTTTCTATAAATAGCTTTTTCATCTTCTTTGGAGGTTTAGGGCGCATAGCCTGAGCCGCACGTTCTTTTAATATAGTTCTACCACTTAAGTAACAAGATAGGAGTCCAAAAACACTAGAGAAAAGAATGGGAGGAATAATCGAATAATAAGAAAGAGTGTATTGAATTTCAGGAATTGAGTAGGCTCTTGCACTCGAAGCAGTTACAAATGGAATAAAAACAATAGCAGCAATGGCATAACCTATGATTGAGCCTATTATACCTGCCAGCACAGGGTATCCCATGTAATGAAGCATAATATTTCTGTTTCTTACACCCAAAGCCTTCATAATACCTACTTGATTTCTTTGAGAATCTATAATCCTTGACATTGAAAGAAATAGGATAATCGCTTCAATCAAAAAGAAAACTAAAGGTATAACCTTACTCATCAAGTTATTATTATAAATCGTTTGATTAATTTGCAAATAATTGAAAGTCCGTTCTTTACTTACTTGATCCAAATAAGTAAGTTGTTTGGATTGTACTTCAATTGATTTACCTAAGTTGTCAATATCATATCCTTCTTGAGCATCAATCATGATTTCATTATAGTAAAAACTGTCTACGATTTCAGATATTGTCTCTTCGGCAATATAAGCTATTCCGTAGGTTTTATGATCTTGTATTTCGTTCTTTTTTGCATGTTCAACATTCTCACCCAATCCGCTAATTATAAACGTAAAATTTCTATCATTCGCACTTATACTGATTTGATCACCGACACGATAATGATGTTCCTTAGCATAATGAGAATCTAATAAGATCTCATCCTTTTTTGACGGGATAATACCCTCAATTATAGTAGGCATGTTTATTTCATTTTGTACAGGGATCGAATGGATTTTTAATAAAGTTTTATAATCTTCAAAAGATTGCGTGGCATCAAAGGTATAACGTCCTTCTATTCTATTTATACCTTCAATATTCCTTAAACCAGCCACATCAACTTTGGAAAGTTGATTATAATACACATTTAAGTCGCTTAAATTATGTTCTTTGAAGTAACCCTTAGTATAAGCACTTAGATCATTGCTATAAGTTACCAGACCTGCATAGAAAAAAGCTCCTACAGCGATAACCAAAACTAAGGCTATAAATTGTCCTATAGATTGTTTAATATCCCTTAATAATTTTAAAAATAGTTTCATAATTACCACTCGATTCCTTCAACACTTTGTTTTTCATCATTAATCGTAACACTTTCTATCATTCCGCTTTTAACCTTAATAATTTTATCGGCCATAGGAGCAATTGCGGAATTATGTGTGACCAAAACGACACACTTATTCGTTTCCTTGTTCAAGTCTTGAAGAAGCTTTAAAACGGACTTACCTGTAACATAATCCAAGGCTCCGGTTGGTTCATCACAGAGTAAAAGTAATGGATTCTTTGCAACAGCTCTAGCTATAGCAACCCTTTGTTGTTCTCCTCCAGAGAGCTGGGAAGGGAAATTTTTAATACGATTCGTTAATCCAACTTTATGTAAGACATCTTTAGCATCCAGATGGTTTTTACATACTTCAGTGGCAAATTCAACATTTTCTAGAGCGTTTAAATTCGGAATTAAGTTATAGAATTGAAATACAAAGCCAACTTTCTCACCGCGATATTCTGTTAATTTTTTTTCGTTGAATCTTGTTATTTCTTGATCATCAACAAACACTTGACCTGAGGTAGCCGTATCCATACCTCCAAGTATATTCAAAATCGTACTTTTACCGGCACCACTTGCACCCAAAATAACGACGAATTCTCCCTCAGATATGGAAAAATCAACACCATCAAGGGCCTTGATTAACACTTCTCCTATTTTGTATTCTTTCGTTACTTCTTTAAATTCGATTAACTTTTTCACTTATTACATCTCCTCGTATAGTATTTTTTGAAACTTGGTCTAACGCAATTTCCAGTTTTCTAAGGGGATGGAAATAGTCAAATTAGATTTTCTTTTCTAGCATCTTGATCCTGTCCGTAAAGTCACCAATTTATGCAACTAGCGGTTAGAAATTGTGTGGTGGAGCTTGGGTGACGGGCTTTTCTAAGCAGTGTATGTTGTTGATCACCACCGCTTGAAAATGTTTTACACAATTTACTTGTATTTATTATCGTTGCTGACACGGCAACGCCACCTACAAAAAAAGATTGTAATTTAAATTACAATCTTATTCTACGAAAAAAATTCTTAATGAATCTTTATCCAATCCTTAACAGTTTCTTAATTTTTTAGAGTATTTTAATTTGTTGTAGCTTTAGAATAAAGATTGATTAAAAAGTTCTCTTCAACATTTGTTAACAACGTTTAAGTCATTTTCATTTTTTAAACAATGTGATATATTTATAACAGAAAGAGCGAAATATATCACATCGGGGGATTATATGAAAAATAAATTAGCTTATTTAGGATTTATCGGTTTTTTAGGATTGTTGGGACCTTTCTCATTTTTAGGTGATATTACGTGGGCATGGTTCTTAACCAGTTTCTTTTTCTTCTTCACATATGCAAAAGTAGTACCAGATGAGCTTTTTATGCTGCATATTCGCATCGCTGCTACAAGAGCATTTTTCGTAGCAATGGTACTAGGAATTATACTAGTCTTGAGTGTTTTTATTTTTGAAAATCTACATATAATTAGATTGCTTGCTGGTATTTCAGTTTTCGCACCAATAGGCACCTTCATAATTAATTTAGAAATATTTGAGCGTAGAGAAAAGAAAGGACTGCAAAATGCCACTTAAGACTCGCATGAAAGAATATAGAATAAAGCTAGATATGTCTCAGGAGGATTTAGCCAATAAGGTTGGGGTTAGAAGAGAAACAATAGGTAATCTCGAAAACGGAAAATATAACCCTTCATTCAAACTTACTTATGATATTGCGAAGGTTTTGAAAGCACCTATTGAAGTTCTGTTTTGGTTTGAAGAATAGATTAATCTAGTACAAGTAAGTGAAATTTTGTAATAGATTGCCCATGAGTTTTGATCAATCTTTTTTTTAAAAAACTAAATTCAGATTCCAAAAACGGGAATCCATTTTGAGCAATGTTNNGGCAAAATATAAGTGTTTAGGAAAGATGTTTAATCCAACTTTATTTCAAAGCTATTCTAACACCAAGAGCTCGATCTACTCAACTACCGATTTTACTTCCAAACAGTTTAAGCACAGAATATTATATTTCAATGTACCCTACTAACAAAACGAACCATTTTGCACTACAAAAAAAGCGATTCAGATTATAAAGAATCGCTCCTTATTATTAATAACTATTTATCAAGTAAATTACTTAAATCATCCCAACCGTATACGAATTCATTAAGCTTCTTACCACCAATCTCTACTTCTATACTGTCTATTCTCCTACCACCTAAATTCTCATAAAACAATCTTAAAATATTTGTAAATCATCGTATCACTTGTTTTTAATGCACTACAGAAAAGTTTGATTTATTTTAAGTTTAAGACTACTATAGAGATAAAAGGTAGTATTTGTAAAAAATAAAGGAGCAAACAAAGTGAAATCAAATATTATACAACTTAACAATGATGTACAAAACGACAATTATATTAAAGAAATTTTAGACTTATGGAATAAAAATACGATTGAAACTGCGGAATGTGAGTTAGATGAGAGCGATCGAAAAGCCATTTATAAAATGACTGAAGAATACATCCATTCAAAACATGGTGCGGTTTTTATAGCAGTGGATGAAAATCAACACACTATAGGTTATGGTATCGCTTCTGTGAAACAAGATTTAGTTAGTGGTATGTTAATTGGACAAGTAGATGAAATTTACGTATTACCAGAGTATCGTAGACAAAAGTTAGCAAAAAATATTGTAGACACTTTAATGAATTGGTTTAATCAACAGGATATTTCTTTAGTTCATGTCTATGTTGATCTGGATAACGAATTAGCTATGGCATTTTGGGAGAAAGCAGGTTTAAACAAGGAGTTTTATATTCTATCAAATAATTAATTTACTATGTAAATATTTTTATTAGGAGTGAGAATTTAATGCTTCGCTTTCGTAAAACAACAATCGAAGATATAGATAATATACGTAAACTTGAAGAATCATATAATGATTTTGTTAGTCAATGGAGCCCTGAACAGCATATTTCTGCTTTATCCTCCGAAGATCAAGCGCATTTAATATTTTTTGATACTAATAATGATTTTGTCGGATACACAATATTACAAGGGTTAACCAATTCAAATCATAGTATAGAACTAATGCGAATCGCTATTGCCATACGAAATAAAGGATATGGTAAAATGGCAATCAAACTGCTGCAAGAATGGTGTTTCGAGGAGCTCAAAGCCCATCGACTATGGTTAGATGTACGCGAACATAACTTAAATGCACAACATGTTTACAAGTCAATGGGATTTAAACACGAAGGAATTTTACGTGATGCAGCTTTTTACAATGATAAATATGAGTCATTAATTGTGATGTCAATGCTTGAACAAGAATATTTGGATTTAAAATAGGATTATATTCATTACAGCAGATAGTAAAACTACTTAGAGAATACGAGTCAAGTTGAACGACCACGACCAACTTAGATTATTTACAATTGTTCAATATTCACTTAAATCATATATCTGCTGTAATTACTGTTTATATTAACTTGCTCTTGTTAGCTTTTAACCATTGTGATAAACTTTGTGGTCTCTTGACTGAATTCCATTTCTTTAACAAATCCAAATTTTTCATAAAGGTGAATAGCTCGTCTATTAAATTTAGCAACGGTTAAACGAATGGGAAGATTGCATTCCTTTTGTACGAGACGAAGAATAAATGAAAAAAACATAGAACCATAACCTTTACCAGTTAATTCAGGATTCATTCCAATACCTATATCAATTAAATCCGCTGAATACGCCCCCATAGTAACCCCTATTGGTACTTGCGCAGATTTTCCAATACAATAAAACCCAACTAACTCTTCATTTTCATCTACTATAGGAACATAAGGATTTTGAAGTAAATCCTTTAATGAGTCAGCATTTACATCATTATTATAAAAATCATAAGGAGCTTCATATTGCCAATTTAATATTTCTTCTGCAAATTTTAGTGTCATTGTCCTTATAAAAAACATAATTAATTCTCCCCCTTATTTTTAGAAAAAATAGGATACCATAAACCTAGTTGTCTTTTTCTATGAGGCTTTTAATATAAGTACGAATAAAACGATTCATCTTAATGATGAATCGTTTTATAGATTATCGCACCACTTCCCTGACTATATATGTTCATCTAACCAAGTAACAATATCCTTAAAAACTACAAACTTATCAAAATCATTTAAGATTTCATGTCGACCACCAGGATAAAGTATATAATGCACGTCTTTACATCCTCGTTGTTTATATTGCTCATAAAGCCTTTCAACACCTTTACCGAATTGCCCAACTGGATCATCCTGTCCTGAAAGAATACACAATGGCAATGTAACAGGTACTTGAGATACATGTTCATCGTGGAAAATCATATGTAAAAAGGATAAAAATTGACGATAAAAGCTCGGTGGAAAAACGTGCCCACAATAAGGATCTTTTATGTATTCATCGACAATGGCAGAATCGTTAGCAAGCCATTCGAATTCTGTTCGCTTGTTAAAGCGCGTGTGATACCCATTGAAAACAAGCTTTTCTAAACCTTTTGATCTTTTGTCATTTGTTAATTTCTCATATACATTTGCTACAGTTGCTCCTATACGCAAATCCCATCGATTACCACCACTGCCGATTAATAAAGAACCAGCTAATTCATTTCCGTATAACTGAATATATCGCTGAGTAATAAATGAACCCATACTATGCCCTAAAATAAAATGTGGTATAGATGAAGTTTCACTTTGAATATGATCAAAAAGGGTTTTCTCATCTTTAACCATCTCTTCAAACCCGTTTACACCGATGTAACCAATTCGTTCAACATGGGAAGCACTATTTCCATGCCCACGATGATCTGTTGCATATACGCAATATCCCGCTTGATTTAAAAAACAAGCAAATTCATGATACCGCTCAGAATGTTCATTCATTCCATGAACTATTTGAACAATTGCTTTCGGTTCATCCACATGCCAATGTCTCACAAAAATTTTATGATTATCATGGGCTGTTAAATGAAATGTATTTGACATAAAGAATTCTCCTTAATTAGTTACTTTTTCAAATTATATATACTTAAAAATTCACTTTTTCAACTATAGTTCGTTCGAAATATCATTCAATACTTTCCCAATAGAATCGTGAATTCGAACACTTGCTACATAGTCAAATGGAGTTTCACTTTTCGTGATAAGCATAATCTTTGCTCCATTGCTGTAAGCACTCTCTACTAGTGTATTAAACGGAAATACTTGTAATGATGTACCTAGAACTATTACTAGGTCAGCATTGTTTATTTCTTCATTTGCCTGAAACCATGCATCCTCAGGTAAGTATTCACCGAAAAGTATCACTTCAGGACGAATAATCCCATTGCATCCTTCCCGTTCACATTCATCACAATCTTCTTGAACATACTTTGAATTACTGTAAGTTGTACCACATTCATTGCAGATTAAATTTCGAAGATGACCGTGCATTTCAATCACATTTTTACTGCCCGCCTCTTGGTGATAACTATCAATATTTTGAGTTATGATTGCTTTAATTCTTCCTTCTGCTTCCCACTTTGCCAAAATATCATGACCCTTATTCGGTTTATGTTCGGCAAGATTAATAATACGTTTTGTAAAAAAATGTTTAAAAGCTGTTGATCCAACAGCTGATGAATGCGAAATCTCTTCAGGTTTTTTTCCATCCCAAAGTCCTCCGTTGGAACGAAAGTCAGGTAGTCCGCTTTCCGTTGACATTCCAGCACCTGTTAATACTACAATATTTTTTGAACGACGGATGTAGTCGATGGCTTCTTGAATCATAAGTAATCCTCTTTTCTACAATATACTAATCCAATAGAATATGAGCTTTTGATGCGCTCACCCCTAAAGGGCAAACTTTCTTCTATATTCATTCAATCATAACTTCATTGTATGAGTTCATTTCGCAAACTACAACATATAGACGAGAAATATTGGAAAAAGACAACTTGTCCTAGTTTTTATCATGGGCGTTACCCATAAGTGATTGGTTTAAAAGAATATGTAAATGTCAGCTTCTCAATAATATGTTAACTAAAATATAACACGGTTGACATATAATGAAATCACCTCTAAAATTACTGTCAGTTACACTATATAATTGAGGAGGATATTTTCTATAATGAAAGTACGAGATTTAACGAGTATTGCTTTATTCACTGCAATTATGGGGGTTCTAGGTCTCTTTCCTCCTATTCCATTATCATTTACACCTGTGCCACTGACATTACAAACTGTCGGAATGTTCTTAGCAGGCGGGTTGCTTGGGGCTAAAAAAGGGTTTTATAGTCAAGTTGTATTCCTGCTACTAGTTGCGGTCGGAGTACCATTATTATCAGGTGGTCGTGGTGGTTTAAGCGTCTTTGTCGGACCTAGCGCTGGGTATATTTTTGGTTATGCAATTATTACTTTTTGTATTGGTTTTTCACTATCTCGAATTAAGAATTTAACTTTTATGAAATTATATGTTTCCAATTTATTTGTTGGTGTTTTTCTTCTATATTGCATAGGTATTCCTGTCCAAGCCTTCGTAATGAATTTATCAATCGTCGACACTATAAAAATCAGCTTAATCTATATTCCGGGAGATATAATTAAAGCGACACTTGCTTCTTACATCGTATACCAATTGCGAAAAAAATCAGTCATACAAAAGCAGTTACTTAAAGCTAGTTAAAGAAAAGAGGAACGGAAATGGCTGCAATCACACATACCTGTAACAAATATAGTGAAAGGTTTGGAAATAAAATTGCCATACAAACAAAAGAAGAAGCAATTACTTACCAAGGGTGGCAAACACTCATAAACAAAACAGGTAATTGGCTACAATCACAACATTTTAATGTAAAAAATATAGCTCTGTTATTGCCAAATGATATTTCATTTTTGCAACTTTTTGCAGGTGCAACGGCCGCTGGCTGGGTTGTGGCACCATTAGATCGAAAATGGAAAAAAGAAGAGTTACAAAAACGTTTGAAGCTATGTAAGCCTTCCATTATTGTCACAACTAAACACGAAATGACTCGAATAGCAGAATTACATGACAATATATTATTATGGGAAGATTGCTTGGAAAAGATATTAAAAACTTCTGAAGCTGCGTTGCCTGAAATCTCTTCTGAGCTACCTTTTTATATAGGCTTTACATCTGGTTCAACAGGGGAACCTAAAGCTTTCGTGCGATCACATCGTTCTTGGTTAGAAAGCTTTACTTGCAATACGATAGATTTACATATGAAACAGTCCGAACACGTGTTGATTCCAGGTTCCCTTATTCATTCACACTTTTTATACGGAGCGATTAGTACACTATATCTTGGTGGAACGTTATATCTATTAGAAAAGTTTTCTGCTACAACTTTACTATTCTATGTAAAAACATTTCCCATTTCTTATATTTATGTAGTACCGACTATGATTGAAGCGCTTTTGAGAAAAGAAACACCTATAGAACAAAATATTACCATTATTTCATCAGGTGCTAAGTGGCAAAAGGAAACAAAAGAAAAAATGAAGATGCTCTATCCAACTTGGTACATGTTTGAATTTTATGGAGCAAGTGAATTAAGTTTCGTTTCATTAGCCTCACAGTCAGCTCCTAAAGAATCGGTTGGAAAACCATTTCATAATGTATTGCTGCAAATTCGCAAATCTAACGGTGAAATCGCTCAACCTCAGGAAGTTGGGAAGATTTATATTAAAAGTCCGCTAACCTTCTTAGGCTATATCCATTCAGATACAGGAGCAATCCATCCGATAGAGGATGAACATGGATGGAATACGGTTCATGATATGGGTTATCTAGATGATGATGGTTACTTGTATATAGTTGGGCGTGAAAACAATATGATTCTATATGGCGGTATTAATATTTTTCCAGAAGAAATTGAAAAGGTATTAGTCGCCCACCCTCTAATAGATGAGGTAATTGTTATGGGGGCTACGGATTCTTATTGGGGACAAATCGTTATTGCCATCATAAAAGGATCGATAACGAAAAAAGAAGTCCAAACATTTTGTAAACAACAACTAGCCTCTTACAAAATTCCACGAAGATGGGTTTTCATTGAGGAAATGCCATTAACGGCTGGAGGCAAAATTTCACGGCCTCAATTAAAAGAAATGCTTGAAAAACAGGTAATACATCATGAATAGAGCAGTCATTATAGAAGCAAAACGAACACCTATAGGAAAAAAATCTAAAATGCTACAATCCTATCAACCTCATGAACTAATGGCACCCATTCTTTCATATTTGAGCAAAGAGATTACATCTCATATCCAAGATGTAATCTTAGGAAATGTTGTAGGCCCTGGTGGTAATATGGCAAGATTATCAGCGTTGGAAGCAGGATTGCCCCTATCCATACCAGGTATGACAATCGACCGCCAATGCAGCGCAGGGTTAGAAGCCGTTCGAACTGCCTGTTACTATATTCAAGGTGGTGCAGGTACATGCTATATAGCTGGTGGTGTTGAAAGTGCAAGTACTTCACCTTATCAATCACGAGCTCGTTTTGCTCCTGATTCAATTGGTGACCCTGACATGGGTCTTGCAGCTGAGTATGTTGCAAAGGAATATAAAATCAAACGTGAAATGCAAGATGAATACGCCTTGCTTAGCTATGAACGAAGTTGGAATGCATACAATCAAGGGCTCTTTATTCCTGAAATAATAGCGGTTGATGAGCATGAAAATGATGAGGCTTTTACTCAAAAGAGGGATATGAAGCGAATGATAAACCGTGCAAAAGCTATTTTCGTAAGGGAGCAAGGAACCGTTACAATAACAAATAGCTGCGGTATAAATGATGGTGCAAGTGCTATAGTAGTAATGGAAGAGAAACTAGCAAACGAATTAAACCTTCAATCAGTGCTTCGTTTTATAGATAGTGTCGTTACAGGGGTTCACCCTCACTTCCCTGCTATCTCACCTGTTTCAGCTATCAAACAATTGCTGGAACGCAACCGATTATCAATCTCAGATATTGACTTATTTGAAATAAATGAAGCATTTGCCGTCAAAATTGTAGCCTGTGCACAAGAGCTACATATCCCATTTGAGAAAATCAACGTTTGTGGAGGTGCCTTAACGATCGGACATCCATATGGCGCTTCAGGCGCAATGCTAGTAACACGATTATTTCATGAAGTACAACGAAGACCAAACAGTAAGTATGTCATTGCGGCCATTGGAAGCGGTGGTGGAATTGGACTTGCAACCCTATTTGAGGTGATTCATACATGAAAACAAAACAACATAACATCACATTTAACCAATCTGAAATTTTACAGTTCGTTGAAGCAATTGAAGATTATAATCCAATCTATCGAAGTAAAGAACTAGCAAACATGTATGGTTTCGAAACAATTCCCCTCCCACCAACCATGCCAGTAATTGCGTATCAATGGATAGATCTTCCACGGAAGCTTCCACAACCTATCATTCATCGAAAACAGCATAACACGACTCATCGTCTTATGTTTATGGACGTTACATATGTTGCGGACATATCATTACTAAACTATCGATCTCGTCACAATCAGGCTTTTGTTGAGCAAGTACTAAACGTATATACAAGCAATCAAATACTTTGTTTTTCTAGTGTTACATATCTAGTTTGTGGAGGTTTACAATGATTACATTTACGCTTGAAGAAAAACTTATTGAAAAATACGCACTAATTTCAGGAGATAACAACCCGATCCATTTAGATGAAAAAGCTGCTCAAGTGCATGGATTTTCAACGAAAGTAGCACATGGTATGCTGTCGATGGCAAAAGTTTGGAGCATCATTTCTGAAGTCTTTCTCAAACCAAATAATATTCCTTTTCAATATAATCTTGTATTCTCATCTCCTGTTTACGTCGGTGAAGAAATAACATTAAAAGTCGAGCAAACAGAGAACGAATACAAGATAGAAGGAAAATGTAAAAACAGGATTGTATTCAAAGGAAACATCCTTCTTCAATCCACACTTTAGAAAAAATAAAATCTTGTCCTACTGTAAAAAAGCCAAGAAAAAAATTGATCTTGGCTTTTCTATTCATCTTAAAATTTATGCTGAACGTAATCGACAACATTTTTCAAAATAAGAAATACGGTTACTACAATGAAAAGCACGCGAACATAGGCTACTCCTTTTTTTAAAGCAAATTTTGAACCAGCGTAAGCTCCTGCTACCATAGCAAGCCCCATCGGAATTCCATAAGCAAAATTAACCGTTCCTAAATACATAAACATACACAGTGCTGCGATATTACTGCCGAGGTTCAATACTTTTGCATTACCAGCCGATTGTAAAAAGTCAAAACCAATAAATAAGAAAGCAAAGATTAAAAACGAACCTGTTCCTGGACCGAAAAAACCGTCATAAAAACCAATACCAAAAATAATAAGTGCAAATAGTGACGCTTTCTTCCAAGTTAATTTCTTATATGATGACTTTTGACCCCAATTTTTATTTAGCAAAGTGTAAATAGTAACTGCAATTAACAGAACTAATACTAACGGCTTTAAAATATCTGGCGAAATGAAGTGAACAATATAAGCCCCGATTAAAGAGCCAATAAATACTAACGGAAATAATTTAGAAATAATTTGAAAATTAACATTACCTGATCTTACAAATGTAATGGTACTTGTCAAAGAACCCATGGAACTTGCTAATTTATTTGTTCCAAGTGCCACTTGTGGTGATAAACCTGCAAATAACAAAGCAGGAATTGATATTAATCCCCCACCCCCAACTACCGAATCAATAAAAGCTGCTAAAAAACCTAAACAAATTAATATTAGCAGCGTATACAAACTAATATCTTCCATTCTCCTACCTCTTTTTTAATATAATGTTTGTTTCTAACAGATGTAAAAAAATCACTATTGCCATCATAACGTATTCAAGTTTTTTTTGTAAATATAAAAGACTTTGATTATTCATTATAATGAAAATATAAAACTAGGATGCTTCGTACTTATAGTAGTATGAAGCATCCTAGTTTATTCTTTTCATAGCAAACAATCTTTATATATTACTATATTTAACTATTGTTATTTCCCTTCATATAAAGGAAGTTTCCACTGCTCTTGCACTTCATAATAACGATTTACAGAAAGCAAATGTAGTGTAAACTCCTCAGGCACTTCGCTCATTTCACTTGTGCGTAGTTCAGAAGTCAATTTAAAGCGACCATTTTGATCTTTTTCATTAAGGATGGAGCCACTATGATTTAAACTATACGCTTTTCCTTTATGATCAACTAAAGCCCAACTACCAAGATCAGACGCAGTTGCTTCCCTTCCTCCTTCCATTTTAATTTGGAAGAAAGTTTCTTTTTCAATAGGTTTTAAAGATTTACGTATCGAATAATCACTTTCCATTTCCGCTGAAGTAATCGTAATATGATTACCCTCATACTCGAATGAAACCGGCTTATCCTTTAAATCTTCCGTTTTTATTTTAATAGAAAAATCGGATGGTACTGTTTTTATTACGCCATCTAGTACAAAGGTTAGTTGTTGATCCTTTTTAGGAATGAAGGAACTATACCATTTCGAGTGACCAAGTTCGTCTAGATCCTCACTTGATTCTGAAAGCATTCCATAATCAACTGGAGGATTGTTTCCAACACCATAGGCTAGATTAGTTTGATAAACCGTTTGGTTATTCTCATTCTCAATATGGTAGTTAATAGCTGTTCCATACATACCCTCTTCAACTACATCATCACTGCCTAATTTCCTTCTGAGCTGAGCTACTTGTTCATTAACTTTTACTAACTCATCGTCCGTAAAACTAGTTTCGAATGATAATTCATTGGACGAAGTAGCGAATCTCATTTGATTCATTTTAAGATTTACACCATATTGACTTGTTATAGCATTTTTAAATGGAAGGGTTTTAGTTAAAGCTTTACTTTTCGTCAAATCAATAGGCACTTCAAGCTTCCAAGTTCCCTTTTCACCATCTAACTCTACTAAGTCAAACTTGACCAAAAGATGATCTAATGTCTCTAGCTCCCTCAACGAAAATTCAATTAATCCATAGTCACTACCTTCCGACCAATGCGTTCCTGTACTTACATGTTCCAACTTGTCCCCATCTTGACTAGTCACATATACTTCATTATTCGATTCACCTAAACCAAGCTCGGTATCTTTAAAATTTCCTTGTTCATCAATAATTTGATAAGACAATGCAACGCGAGTTGAATCTGTAATAATATCCTCCACTTTAAATGTAATTCCTTGATTCTTTGCTTCAAGATTAACTCGTTCCTTCAAATCCGTTTCATTAGCTATTTTTAAACCGACATCCACTTCTCCACTTGAGAAGAAGCCGCCTATCCACTTGGCAAAGCTAGGATGTAATGTTGTACTTAACCCAATTACTAGTACGACACCCGCTGCATACAGCATAATATTTTTCCATGGTGCTTTTTTCTTATTGCTTGTTTTCTGTTTATAAGGTTCAAGCTGTCGGATAATTCCTGCAGCAAAATCATCTGGTAAAGAAGGTGTATGCAATGTTTCTTTAATAAAGTTTTGTTCATTTCTAAAAGCTTCTACAACTTTACAGCAATCATCACAACTTTCAACATGCCTTTGTATTTGAATATGCTCTTCATTCATAAGCAGTTGATCAGCATACTGAGAAAGCTTATCTATGGTTGGACAATTCATAAAAAGTTCCTCCCTCGTCTTTTAAAGTATTCCTCATTTTCTTCTTAGCTCGATGGATTTTATTACGTACCATCGATAGAGGAACTCCCATAAGCTCACTTATTTCGTTATAGCTCAATTCATTTACATATCGCAAAAGAATAATCAATCGTTCATCTTCTGGTAAGGTTTGAATAAGTCGTTCTAACTGTCGAGACCGCTCTTTTTTTAAGTAAATTACTTCAGGATGTCTAGGATTCACCATAGTTTCTTCATTTAAATCCACTTGTTTCATTTTGTAGCGTTTCTTACGGAATTCGTCCATACAATGATTGATTGCTACTCGATATAACCAGCTTGAAAACTCACCTTTCCTATCATATTTATCAAGCTGATTGTATACTTTAATGAAAACTTCCTGCACTAAATCCTGTGCATCTTGTTGATTTTGAGTCATACGCAATATAGTTGCATATAATAAATTTTTATATTTATTAATAATATGTGCATAGGCTTGTTTATCACCTGATAATACGTCTTGAATCCAAACCAATTCTTCTTCCATCGGAACCTCCTAACTAACGATCATGCGCATGTATCATTTTGTACTTCATATATAATAACGGGTCCATTAGCAAAAAAATTTCATATTTTTAATAAAAAAACAAAAAATCGATCCTCTTGTTGAAGAATCGATTTAAAATTGCTAAGTATTTTTCAAAAAACAATTAATAATTTAATGTAATTTGAACAATTTCCGAGCGACTATTCGTTCGAATGGGCGGTCCCCAAAAACCATAGCCAGATGAAACGACGGAGTGTAGTGTACCTTTCTTTAGATAGCCCCAGTCATTTTCATAAATTCGTTGAGTCACGTATTGAAACGGTGCTACCTGACCTCGATGTGTATGCCCAGCCACCATAAGATCAACACCTTCAGCCTCCGCGATATCTAGTTCATACGGTTGGTGATCTAATAAAATAACAGGTTTTGTATGATCTACATTTTTCATTAATGCAGATAAAGGTAACCGTTCACTTTCAGTCTTATCTTTACGCCCTATTAATGTGATGGAATCGGCTACAACTTCTGTTTCATCGTAAAGAACTTTCATTTTGCTATCTTCTAAAACTTTAATCAACTTAGAAGTATCCCCTTTATCATGATTCCCTAATGAAACATAGACCCCGTATGTTGATTTGATGTTTGCTATTACCTTTTCAATTCCTTGTTTAGAATAAGAGTCAATCTTATCATCAACAATATCTCCTGGGAATAACACTAAATCTGGTTTTAAAGCATTGATTTCATTAACCATCCGGCTTGCATGACTCTTATTTGATAAGACACCGAAATGTGTATCTGATGCCATAACAATGTTCATTTGATCCACTGCTTCACCTTTGTTTGGAAGGTTTACTTCATATGTACGCACTACTGGACTATACGCATTAAATGTACCATAACTAAAAACAACAACTAGTACAACTAAAGTCAATACACCTGCTCCTCTTTCTATTTTACGACGTGGCAGTTTAGAAAAACGCGAAAGAGCCACAATGATATGAATGAAAGGCACTGAGAAAACCAAAATGTATAACAAAGCAAACCAATAAGAACCCAAAGCTCGTAATAGGTCTATGTTAGTGATAGTTCCAATGATAAATGCATTGGCTAATAAAATAAATAAACTATAATATACTACTCTAAAAACTTTAGAATGGCTCGGAATCAGCCATTTCTGGACCATTCTGCAAACGTAAAAACTAACTAAATTATATACTACAAGTACTCCTATAATGCCTAACCAAATTGGCATATGAAATTCAACTCTCTCTCGACTTCAAATTATCCAATAGTAAAGAACACTTTACTCTTTATTAATAAATCTCACACAAAAAAAACGTTATTCTACCTTCTTTTCTCAACATTATCATATAATACCGTTTTTCTACACAAAAATAGACCAGCTAAATAGCTGATCTATTATTTAACCTGGCAACGTCCTACTCTCACAGGGGGAAACCCCTAACTACCATCGGCGCTGAAGAGCTTAACTTCCGTGTTCGGAATGGGAACGGGTGTGACCTCTTCGCCATCATCACCAGATATAAAAGCGGATGAAGGGAATCGAACCCTCATCATCAGCTTGGAAGGCTGAGGTTTTACCACTAAACTACATCCGCAAAATAAAAATATGGCGCGCCCGAAAGGAGTCGAACCCATAACCTTCTGATCCGTAGTCAGACGCTCTATCCAATTGAGCTACGGGCGCAAATTCATCAGTTTATAGCTGATCACTATGAACCGATACTTATGGTGGAGGATGACGGGATCGAACCGCCGACCCCCTGCTTGTAAGGCAGGTGCTCTCCCAGCTGAGCTAATCCTCCATAGATAATTTAATTTCTGCTAACAACAATAATAATAGTATCCTGTTTTCACATTATACGCAATAGCTTTACTATAAGTTCTAAAATTTTTAAAATTCTAATTATAAAAACCAAATAAAACCCCTTTAATTAGGGGTTACATTAAATCAAATTGTTACTGTTTCAAGAATTTCCATGACATTTCTCTTTAAATCTTCATCAGCTCTTTCTACGTACTGATAATACCCTTTTATTCCCTTGTTAATAATCGTATGAAGCTCTACATCCTGTTTATTGACAGTAGATTTTATTAATTCTTCAGCAAAACTAATGGCCTGATGCTCACTATATTGAAAAATGTGAAGTAATACCTCAATTGTTATTGCATGTACTTGTGGTTGATTATACTTCTCACTTTGATTAATCGTCTTTAACGCTCCAAAACAAAATGCAGCTACAGCTTGTCGGTCTCGTACTGTTGTCTCTTCAAGCTTCATTTCTGTTAATTGAAAAATTTTTGTAGAAAAACCTTTCAACTCTTGAATTGTACCGTGTATTGTTTCTCTTACAAACTGATCATCCGAAAAAAGAATCATTATCATTCTCCATTCTGTATTGCAATAAATACTCTTTATCTATTATCGACTTTTCTACATCTATTGTAATACCATGGATAAATTTAGGTAAATAGGTTAAAGGTATGAACTGTGGTTTTTACTATTTCAGTATTAGTTAACTACTTATTGAAAATCATGAATGTATAATTTCACTACTTATATATGTTCCACAACATTAAAGCCTAATGCTTTCGCTTCATTTTTCGAAAATATTTCGTCTAGATGCATGCAATTAACTTTATGACGTAACTCATTTGGAATAAGTTCTGCTAATTGACGAAGTGATAAATGCACATTACCTTCAAAATCCGCTTTACTTGTATCTTGATAAAATACATCAATTTGACCTGCTAACATCTTCGTTAATACCTCGTTTGGTATTTGATTGCAATCTCCACTATAATAAACCACTTTATCATTGATTTTCATTAAATATGCAAAACAGTTTAAGTGTGGAACGTGTTGCACCTTATACGATTTAATCGAAGAAATTCCAAATACATTTTCAGATTTAAACTCCTGATTTATTTCCATTATCGTATACTGATTAGCAGCTATACCAACCTTTTCAAGAATTAGTATGATATCTTTCGTTAATTCTTTATCACATACGATAGTCACCTTAGCTTGTTGCTTTGGCTCCATAACATTAAACGCATATCCCACTAAATCACCTAAAGAGCCTACATGGTCGGCATGTAAATGCGTTTGCAAAATAGTAATTTTCTCTACTCCATTTAAAATATTGTGTTGAATCATACGGCTAAAATTCGTACTCCCACAATCAATCATAAATAATTCTTTACCTTGTTTAATAAAAGCATTATTGTTCCCTAATTTAGTATTAAAAGCACTTCCACAACCAAAAAATTGCAACATTTTTATATTCCTCTTTTCTATGTAAAATCAAAAATTATTAACGATAAATATATTTAAACATTCCATATAAATTATAACAACATTATCAATAATAAAACAAAGTGTCATGAAAAAAACGAAAAAACCTTGATATATCAAGGTTTAAGCCGAATTATATTAACTTTTCAAAATGTGTGCTACACGATCAATGGCATTTTGTAATTTTATGCTATTATCGGTATACATTTGTTTAGCTGATTCATTATCTGTTCCAAGAGCAAATAATTCTAAATCTGCCTGGCATTTTTTCATAGTTGCATATAACAAAGGTCTCTCTTGAGGAGAGGCAACCTGCAACAAATCATCATACAAATCAACAGTTACTTCGCCAAAAGAATTCACTTGTCCTATAAAGACATTTTCGACAGTTACACCCAATTTGCGCAACTCGGTATGTAGCCATTGTCTACTTCTTCCCATCGTTGCAAGCGGCTCTAACAATATCTCTCCATCCATAATTACCACTTGAGGTTGTTTATCAGAAGCAACCTTCATGTGTAAATCTTTCGGTGTTAATGGTCGATATTCCTTCTTTAATAATACATTTAAATCTCCTGCCGCTTCTAAAACGGCGTATTGAACTTCAGATATATCAAAAACATTCTTCTTCCTTAGCAATTCAAGAAATTCATCAATTGTATAGCGTTCTTTTTTTAAATTATCTTCCATAATCTTTCCATCTTGTATAAAAATAGTCCCTTTACCATCAATCATGTTGCGCATTTTTTTACTTTTCATAGTTATTAAGCCAGATAAAAACGGAATAGCAGCGGTAGTTACTAAGGCGATTATTCCTAAATGAATTTCTTGTTCGAGTCCAGTAACAACCTCCGCACCGATATTTCCTATTGTTATACCTGTTACATATTCAAACATTGACAATTGTGAAATTTGTTTTTTCCCTAAGATTTTTGTAATGATAAAAAGAACAATAAGAAACAGGATTGCCCTGAAAATAACATCTAACCAATCAGCCACTTGATAACACCTCCTCTAAATCTTAAAATCCTTTGTATTGAAACTCCTCGCGTTCCAATTCTCCGACGCGTTTTTTCAAATCCGTCATGATTTCACTAATAATAATCATCGTTTCATGAAAAGTACGTGCTGATTTATCATCTTCCGTTCTAATTGCCAAACTAGATAAACTAGCTTCTATTCCTTTAAGGTTAGAAAGACATTGTTTCACTTCTGAAGCAACTGTCATTTTTGATTGTCCTCCTTCACTCAGATAAAATATATGCGCTTGTTATTCATCTACTTCTATCGACACAGCATGAGCAATGCATGGTATAGTCTCATTTTGTTGAAAAGACAAAGGTGATAACAAAGCACCTGTCGCAACGACTAACATGCGCTTTATTTCTCCTCTTTTCATCCTGTTAAGCAAATGTCCATAAACAACCGTTGCCGAGCATCCAGCACCACTGGCTCCAGCAAAAACAGGTTGATCCTCACTATAAATCATCATTCCACAATCTTGGAATGTATCTTCATTCATATTTGTTCCATGTTTTTTAAATAATGCTAAGGCTATTTCATGCCCGATTTGTCCTAAATCTCCCGTTACAATTAAGTCATAGTAAGAAGAATCGATCTTTCGTTCTCTTAAATGCGCTTCAATAGTATCCACTGCCGCTGGAGCCATAGCTCCTCCCATATTGAAGGGATCTGTCATGCCCATATCCACAACTCTTCCAATCGTGGCAGAAGTAACTTTTGGACCGTGACCAGTATCGCTTAACAATGCAACTCCCGCTCCTGTTACCGTACTTTGTGCTGTAGGAGGTTTTTGACCACCATATTCATTTGGATAGCGAAACTGTTTTTCGACTGCCGCATAATGGCTAGAAGCTCCTGTTAACAAATATTTCGCCCCATTCGTATTAACAAGATAAGCACCGAGTGCTAATCCTTCCATCGAAGTAGAACAAGCGCCAAACAAACCTAAATATGGCATTCCTAACGTTCGGCAAGCGAAGCTTGTTGGAGTTATTTGATTAATTAAGTCACCACCAAGAAAAAATTGAATTTGTTCTTTTTGTAAGTCTGCTTTTTCCATTGCTTTTTGACTAGCTTCTTCTATAAGAATTCTATGAGCTTTTTCGTATGTATCCTGATTTAGCCAAAAATCATCATGAAGAAGATCAAAATCATCAGCTAATAATCCTTTAGCTTCATATGGTCCACCAACAGTACCAGTGGCTATTATGACTGGTTTATTTTCAAAGATCCATGTTCGATATCCTTGTAACATCACAATCCCCCCCACTTGATAAGAATCGTTTTTATTATGGCTACAACGAAAGCTGAAAAAACGCCAAATATAATAACAGATCCAGCTAATTTGAAGATATTTCCTCCTACACCTAACACCAATCCTTCTTTTCGATGTTCAATCGCGGCTGAAATAACAGCATTTCCGAAGCCTGTGACTGGAACTGCCGAACCAGCTCCTCCAACTTGTGCAATTCGATCATACACACCAAAGCCTGTAAGAAGCATGGAAATGAAAACTAAAGTTCCAACTGTGGGATTACCAGCTGTTTGCTCAGTAAAGTTGAAGAAATAAATGTAAAAGTAGTGAATAACTTGACCAATAAAGCAAATTAATCCACCGACTAAAAAAGCTCTTATGCAATTTTTCATAACTGGTCGCTTTATTTCAATTTGCTGTTGTAATTCCTGGTATTCTTGTTGAACAGGTGTAAGCTTTTTTTTCTTACTATTCGACATCGTTTCATCACCTCAATTTATTTCGAGGAAATAGTTAATCTATTCCACTTTATATAACTTGTCTCAATTGATTGTTATTATTATCTTTCCAACAAATCCGTATCATACATTTTGCGTTAAAAAGAAATGAGGTGTCCAATAAGTCCAATATGCTATTTTTGTTTGATTGACGGGAAAATTATTAGATTTTTAAGAAGTTCAATAGGTTTCATCTAGACCGAAAGTGCCAAATATAGGTATCCTAACATAATCAGCAAGTTTATCTATTTCACGTAACCTACCTTCGGAGGGCTAAAAAAGCGTAAAAGGGCGTNNNNTTCGGACAGCCCCTTCTTAAACTTATTGTTGATATTGAGGTTCCTCTTGCTCCATTTCAGCAACTCGAGGATTTAAAGTATCAACAATTGCTTGTGTTTGTTGAGCAACATTTTGATAAAGTTGCTTTGCTTGTTCATTATCTGTGCTTAGTGCAAAGGTTTCGAAGCTAGCCTGGGCACTTTTCAAACTTGCAAGAGTTGTCTTAACGTTTGTAATTACTGTCAATAGTAACGCCTCCTTTTTTGTTTTGAACCACTTTCTTAGTATGAAAAAGACAACAAATTTTATGATTTCTATTTTTAACCACTTCTTTTTCACTTCTAATTTAAGAACACATGTTAAAATAAAAATAGAAATTGTGAATAAATTTAAAAAATGAAGGTGATCTTTGTGGACTTTATAGCAATTGACTTTGAAACGGCTAATAAAAACTATAATAGTGCCTGCTCACTAGGTATGGTATTTGTAAAAAACAACGAAATTATTGACGAAAAACATTTTTTTATTCAACCACCTTCTCTTTACTTTCATCCCAAAAATATTGAAGTTCATGGAATTAAACCAGAAGATGTAAAACACGAAAGAAAATTCAATGAAGTGTGGGAAGAAATAGGAAAATATTTCGAGGACAATATAATTGTTGCTCACAATGCCTTTTTTGATATAAGTGTTCTAAAGGCTTGTATAGAATCTTATAAAATAAACTGTCCAGACTTCACCTATATTTGCAGTATTCCGATTAGTAATCGAGCAACACAAGGATTGAAAATTGGCCAATCATTAAAGGCAAGATGCGAGTACTTTCAAGTACAATTAAACAATCATCACGATGCCCTTGAAGATGCAAGAGCTTGCGCTGTACTTGTGATAAAAAGCATACAATCCAAAAATAGAAAGTCACTACAATCTTTTTGCCAAACGTATAAGAGCTTGCCTATTAAAAGATTCGCACAGCTAAAGGTTTTACAAAGCTTTCCTACTAAAAAAGCTGCAACAAGAAATTTTGCACCAAGTATCAAAATTTCTGAATTGACACCGAATACAAAAGTATTCGATGAAAGTCATCCGCTATATGGGAAGAATTTCGTCTTCACTGGAGAACTTCAAAAAATCGAAAGAAAGGAAGCAATGCAAAGCATTATAGATTTGGGTGCAATTGTTAAATCTAGCGTTAGTAAGAAAACACATTATTTAGTCGTTGGAGTACAAGATCAAAAAATAGTGGGCCCTAATGGAATGAGTTCTAAAGAGACGAAAGCAATCGATTTAATCCATGCAGGAGCAAATATTGAAATTGTTTCTGAAGAAGTTTTCTTAGAGTTATTAAAGGTAAATTAATAAGTGATCTAAGAATATTAAATTTATTAAATATTTCGAGCTAAAGATTTGTAAACAAAACAAAGAGAAGAACATTTTATGCTCTTCTCTTTATTTTATTTATTCACACTTACTGCTGTACATATGCGATAATTCCTTCTTCATCATCAAGCACTAGCTCAATTCCTGAATACGGATTACGATTCAGTTGATGTTCAAGCCAGAATCGAATAGCTTCAATTAAGTCTCTATGAGTAATAATTTGATTGCGTCCATTAAAGTAAATTTCAGCAGAGAAGCCGTACGCCTCATCATCAAACATTAATTCTACTTCGATTTCTTCTGGAGCCGTTCTTTTCTTATCAGCCATATATAAGCAGACAGAATTGATAATATCTTGTTCAGGAATAATTAGTTTTTCCATGCTTCTCGTTCCTGTTCTTTACGCTTGTTGTTGTTTTTAAACATTACATAAATCTTGCGGATTAATACAATTATTACTACAACAGCAAGCACGTTAATGAGTAGACCAAGAATGGCACCAAATGCTCCCATGTTGCTCAGTAACCCACCAAGTAAAAGTCCAGCTAGTCCACCAAATAGAATACCTTTCATGAAGCCACCTTTACTTTTGCTTGTAGCGGTGTTACTTTTTTTGCTATCATTTTTTTGCTTATTTGTAAAAGAACTTTTTTGCGTATCATCTTGTTTATTGTTTGAGAATTTTGAAGTGTTACTACTTCCACCGCTAAAGCCTTTCTTACCCGATTTATAAGACTTTGCACTCACATAATTATCGTGATCTTGGAACACTAAGCCCCCTACAGGTGTCAACGCTAATGCTAGCGTCAAAAATGCTACTAATAACTTCTTCATCAATTGTTCCCTCATCTTTCGTATTATGTTTACTAGAATAGTAGTCTTCTTATCCTAACATCAATATGCACGCTCTATAAAGCAAAAGGTTTTATATTTTTGTGTCAAAAATGTGAACATGTGTTATTTTGTCTTAGCTAGCAAAGTTTATTACGAACATGAATTGTTTTACAAACACAATTAAACCCTACCTATTTTTATTCAAAACGGGTAGGGTTTCTATTTGACTTCGGCTTGGAGTTCCGTAACAATCACGTCCTTTACTTTGTCTCAACTTTTATTTTATGATAAGAATGGCTGATTATATTTATAAAATAGCTCTTTTACTATATTCTTGAATTTGTTCTTCTGATAAATGATTGATAAAGTGATAAAAATTCACCGACTCCATTCCATAACTTTCACAAGTAGCTGTATAGTATTCATAAGCTTGACGATATATTTCCATATTATTTTCCCCCTTCTGTTATATAACAATTTATTTAACTTATACATAATATATAACAGACACAAAATTCTGTCAATAATCTTTTTAAAAACTTTTCAGTCTAATGCAAAAAAACCGGCTCGCATATGAGCCGGTTTCTTTTATTATTGTAAGTACCCCATTTTCTTCGCTTCTTCTTTTAACTGTTCTCTAAAATTTGGATGAGCTATACTAATAAGCGCTTCAGTTCTTTCCCTAATTGTTTTACCTCTTAGTTTCACAACACCGTATTCTGTTACAACATAGTCAATGTCGTTTTTCGATGTAGAAACAGGCGTACCTGCCACAAGCGTAGGAACAATCTTAGATACTTGATCATTCTTAGTTGTAGAATGAAGACAAATAATACTTCTACCTCCAGTAACCATTCTGGCACCAATACCAAACTCCGCTTGTCCACCAGTTGATGACCAATATTGTGTCCCCACTTTTTCTGAATTACACTGTCCTAGAAAATCAATTTCAACTGTTGCATTAATAGCTACGAATTCTTCAATTCTCGAAATGTTACGAATATCATTTGTTTCATTAACTGGTAGCATATATAAATTCTCATTTTCATGCATGAAGTCATATAATCTTTTTGTACCAAAAGCAAATGTAGCTGTTGCTTTTCCCGGATAGACCTTACGATTAGTATTTGTTACGGCACCGCTTTCATATAAATCAACCAGTTTATCAGGAAACATTTCCGTAAAGATTGACAAATCCTTATGATTTACTAAAGAATCCATAACTGCATTTGGAATTGCACCAAAACCAATTTGGATACTATCACCATCTTTAATCATGTCAGCAATATACTTTCCAATAATACGGTCCTTCTCCGTAATACTTGGTATACTAGCTTCTGGCAAAAGCTGGTGATTCTCTATTAATAAATTTATTTTTGAAATATGAACTTGATTTAGCCCATATGTACGTGGCATATATTCATTAACTTCTAAAATAATTTTCTCTGCTGATTTCATCAACGTTGTAGTATAATCACAGTTTGTTCCTAATGAGAAGTATCCATTCTCATCCATTGGTGAAACCGTTGCCATAATTACTCGTTGATTTGTTATTTCTGCTAGTAATTGAGGAATATCAGAAAAGTGATTCGGAAGTAAATCAACCTCTCCTGATGAAAAGCCTCTACGATCTCCTCCACCTAAGAAGACCGAAATAATCTTTAACTGTTCGGGATCTTTCTTCATAAATGGGCGACTTGATAACATTTGAAACAATCGGTTATTACGTAAATCAGTACGCTTCTCTAACGCATCCAATAAGGCTGGTGGATCACCTGGTAGAATAGGTACAATAATATCATCTCCCGCTGCAATCGAAGCAACTGCTTGGTCCGCTGATACTAATTTCTCTTGATACATTCTTTCTACTAACATTCTCTCCTTTAGCATATCCATTCTCCCTTTGCTTCGTGTTACTTCAATTCCGTAATCCCCCAATTACTTCGCTGTTATTCGTGTATGCTAATTCTTTTGAATAAAAGTAAAACACATTATTTTTCAAAAATTACTGATAACTACTGAACTAACATATTTTTTTGTAACAGTTAAAACAAACCCACTTTTTAGTATCCTATTACATTATAAAAATAACATATTCTACACATTAAACCAATGACTCTAACCACTACTCAAAAAGCGGTTTCATAGTACTTCATTTTAAAAAGGAAAATTACGATCCTAAAACTCTTAATCCATTATAAAAGCTTGTATCCTTCAATCAGCAAAGGATACAAGCTTCCATCACAGCTTTCGCTATTTCATTTATTACATATACATTCCACCATTTACATTAATAGATTGCCCTGTTATATAGTTACTATTTGCTAAAAACAGCACAGCTTCAGCCACTTCATCTGTTGAGCCCAATCGTCTCATAGGGATTTTTGAAACGATTTGTTCCATTACATTGCTTGGTACGGCAGCAAACATGTCTGTTTCAATATAACCAGGACAAACCGCATTAACTGTTACACCGCTTTTAGCAGTTTCCAAAGCTAATGATTTTGTAAACCCGATAAGCCCTGCTTTTGCAGCTGAATAATTTGTTTGACCAAATCCTCCAGCCTGCCCAATGATTGAGCTAATATTTATAATCCTTCCAAATTTTTGTTCGATCATTGTATTAATTACTGCTGAAGTCGTGTGATAAACACTATTTAAATTAACATTAATAATCTCATACCACTCTTCTTGGCTCATATTGCGGAAAGTACGGTCTCTTGTGATTCCCGCATTATTAACAAGGATATCCACTCTTCCGTATGTACTTCTTGTTTTTTCAATTAGAAACTGCGCCTCTTCCATACTTGCCACATTAGCTTGGCACATGATTGCTTTGCCACCTAAATAGTCAATCTCATCAATGACAGATTGTGCAGCTTCTTTACTGGAGTTGTAGTTAATCACAACGTTTGCTCCTTGTGATGCTAACTCCTTCGCTATGGTAGAACCTATTCCACGAGATCCTCCTGTAACAACCGCTACTTTCCCTAGCAATTTTTGGCCTTCTACCTTCTCTTGAGTTACTTCGTTTGGAATCATTGTCAAATCACTACACCTCTTCAATAGATTTTTATGAAAAAACAAGTATCTTGAGCTTCAGATGTATCCAATTAACAGAAGAAGTGGATGTCTATGAAAATCTAAGATATCTAATTTTTCCTAACAAATACTATATTAAATTACCATAAATCAACTACTTTTCGGGGCTATAAAAAACGTAAAATAACTGCTAAATATCCTACAATCGGACAAATAAAACGAGAATATTGTCAAAACCACTCATAAAAAGAAAATATGTATAGTGAAATTGAAATAATAATCAATTGGAGAGAACAAAAAATAAATAAATTTTAAAAAGCCTATCACCTCTCAAAATCGTAACGTTTCAGAGGTGATAGACCCTATTTTTTCTTTTACAACTTACTTATTGCCCGGAGCAGGTTGATCCACTCCAGTCACATGATGTTTATGTCCATTATCTTCAGTTGTAGAAAAATCATAGTAATGAACATGCATACCGTTGCCTACTGGTATGGCCGGTCCAGAATAAGCTTTGTAATAATGGGTATGTCCATCTTCGAATAGCACGTAACCTTCCGTATAATGAAAATGACCACCACCCTCTGCCGGAATTGGTGGAGAAGTTACATCAAGACACTGATGAACATGCCCTGCCTCTACCGATGTATAATCTTCTGATCCATGATTATGATTTGGTACAAAGCCGTTCACAAAAGAATCTTTTCCAACTCTATTCAATATTTCCACTCCTTTATAGGTACTACTAAACATATATGAAGTAAGAAACATGCCTATTCCTCTAGATACATAATTAAAAAACTCTTTTCATCCAAAGTTGTCTAGTCACTTTTTATCAAAATCATCCACCCAATTTCCATTCTTCATAATGGTTTTCATCGACCCATCTTTGCGCTCACCTCTTATTTGTAAACTTTCTGAGCCAATCATTACATCAATATGAATTAAACTACTATTAATTCCAGCTTCTTCATACCGATCCGCTTGAATTAAATGGCCATCTTTCAAACCAGATGTATATGCATGGCCAATAGCAATATGGCATGATGCATTTTCATCAAAAAGAGCATGATAATAAAGAAGGTTACTTGTTGATATCGGAGAATTATGTGGAACGATAGCAACTTCTCCAATATATCTCGCACCCTCATCTGCATGTAAAATTCTCTCTAACACTTCGTAGCCTTCTTTGGCAGAAAAAGCGATAATCTCTCCTTCTTTAAATGTAAATGAAAAATCACTGATTATTTGGCCATCATAATAAAATGACTTCGTACCATTTATAACCCCATTTACACCTTTTTTAAGAGGAGTTGTATATACCTCTTCCGTAGGTATATTACTAATAAATTTAATACCACTTTCATTTGTAGCCAATGCGTTTGTCCAAACATGATTTTCAGGTAATTCAATCGTAAGTTTTGAATTTGGACTAGAATAATGTAAATATCGAAATTGTTGGGCATTTAACCAATTTGCTATTTCGGTTAATCTTGCTAAATGTTTTTCCCATGCTATTGTTGGATTCTCCTCATTCATTTTTGCTGCTTGAAAAATGGCTTCCCATAAATGATAGATACTTTGTTCAGGATCTAATTCAGGAAAGACTTTCTTTGCCCATGCTTCCGTTGCACTAGCCATAACCAGCCAACTAACTTTCATACTCATTAAACGATTATTAAAAGATTGAAGTGCTATATTAGATGCATGATCAGCTAAGTCCAATCTCTTTGGATCAATACCACTCACATCACTACTATATGGAGATAAAATGTAGAGAAAAGCAGCTCCACTATCCGCCATTTCTTCGAGTCCTCTTACCATCCAGACAGGAACTTCCTGTAATCCTTCTTCCGACATTAATTCGTATTCAATGCGAGTTAATTGTTCATCATGCCAATGCACATAGACATAATGTGCTCCATGCTTATAGGCAACCCTGCACACTTTTCTCACGAAATCAGCTGCTGATATAGAGGCGCTAATGACAAGCGTTTGTCCTTTCTGAACATTAATGCCAACTTTAACAGCTATTTCTGCGTATTTCTCTAATTTTTTTTCAAACTTATTCATTGGATTCCTCACTTCCCCAAAACTTCCATGTCATTTCAAATTCATATCTTACCATTACAATTGTCATAAACATTAGCGTAAACTGAGCATTTATATTTGTAAACTGTAGATTTAGAGAAAAAAAACCATCAATCTCCAGTCTCCTGAAAACTAAAAAAGACTGGAAAAAGATCATATCTTTTTCCAGTCTCATACTATGATGATTTAATTTCTATTAGCTTCGATTTCTTCAGCCGTAAATACAACTCGTAGAATCGCTTCTCCAGTATTATCATTATTCCGTACTAAAGCAGCCTGTAATCTGTATGTGAACGTCCCACAACCAGGCATATCAAAAGCAGTAAAAGTAGTTGTTGCCTCATCAAAATCTGTATTTAAAAATCGTGCTACAAGACGATTGCTTCCAACTTCAATAATCTGATACTCTACTACAGTTCCAAGTAGTGGATTATTAAAGATAGTTGAATTCGTAGTATCAGAGCCAATTGAAGCTAAGAATCTCACCGTATCCGATGCATCATCAAGCTTTATGGTTAATGTAGACAGTGGTAAAAATGTCGGAGGATTCATTGCTGGTGGAGATAACGTTGGTAATGGACTGACATTATTACCAATTACAAATTTTGTGATAATACCTTTTTCTTCTTTCTTTTTCCTACAACAACAATGTTTTGGATGACAATCACAATTTCTCATCAATAAAAACTTCCTTTCCTATCAACTTTAATAGAATGATATGAAAGTTTGATAGGAAATGTTTGGATGCTTGTCCTTTCCGTATGTAAAATGGATGCTAAATTTCTTCTCTATCAAGAAAAATAGTAATAGAATCCAAAGAAAATCATTTGAGTGTATCGAAATTGAAAAAAGATGATTGAATATGTACCTTTCAATCATCTTTTTTAATATTCTTACTTTTCAGTACGAACTAACTTAAAATTACCCGTTCCTTTGGCGACTAAATTGCCTTGTTCATCTGTTAAGATCCCCTCAGCGAATGCCGTTTTAAAACCATTAGAAAGAATGGTTGCTGAAGCATACAAATATCCTTCTGAAACAGAAGCAAAATATTGTGTATTTAAATTCAATGTCAAGCAACTACAATCAATAACGGAGCGAATTTGCATGCATTGTATGAAATCAAGAATAGATGCAATTACTCCACCATGTAATGTTCCATGAGTATTCTTTAAATATTCCTCAACAGAAATCTTAACGACAACATTCCCTTCTTCAAAATTGACCATATTTAGACCTAAATGAAGAAAAAAAGGACATTGCTCGAATTCTTGTTGTATATCTTTAATTGTCATCTTTGTCCTAATCATTTTACTGTAAACTCAGGTTTTCTCTTTTCAATGAATGCACCTGTCCCTTCTTTTTTATCTTCTGTTGAGAATAACACAGCCTGGGAAAGTCTTTCAATCATTAAGCCTGTTTTCATGTCTACATCGGAACCTAAATGAATGGAAATTTTCGCTAACTTTACTGCAATTGGACCTTTCGCTAAGATTTGCCCCGCAATTTCTTCGACTTTAGCCTGTAACCCAGTGATCGGAACCACTTCTGCCACTAAACCGAATCGTTCTGCATCAAACGCTGAAACAAACTTGCCTAGCAAAATCATTTCGATTGCTTTACTCTTTCCAATTAATCGAGTCAGTCGTTGTGTACCGCCTGCACTAGGAATGATGGCTACATTTAATTCTGGCAAACCAATTTTTGCATGCTCTGCCATAACTCGAATATCACAAGCTAAAGCTAATTCACAACCACCCCCAAGCGCGATACCATTAATCATTGCAATTGTTGGCTTCTCGTAAGCTTCAATATAATTATATATTTCTTGCATACCACCTGGCTTTAATACATCTAGTGCTTGGCGAGCATTCAATTGATTAATGTCCGCACCTGCAGCAAAAGCCCGATCTCCTTGACCACGGAATATGACACAACCAATGCTTTCATCCACCCTTAACTCTTCTAATGCTTCAAATATTTCAGCAGTTGTTTCCTTACTTAGACGATTTCGTACTTCTGGTAGGTTAATAATGATATACGCCAAACTACCTTTTTTCTCTACTAAAATAGTTTTAAATTGTGTCATTTTACTCACTCCTTTAATGAACATTTCGCAAATTTTCTATTAGGATAGCCATTCCTTGACCACCACCAACACATAGGGAAGCAATGCCGTAGCGTCCACCCCTTCTTGATAATTCATGCATTAAAGTTACAACAATACGAGCTCCTGTTGCCCCAAGCGGATGACCTAATGCTATTGCCCCACCATTAACATTTAATTTAGTAGTATCAATTCCTAATTCTCTTTGCACAGCTAAAGCTTGTGAAGCGAACGCCTCGTTTATTTCAAATAAATCAATATCTTCTATTGAAAATCCTTTTCGGTCCAACAGCTTTTGAACAGCAGGAACAGGACCAATCCCCATTATTTCAGGTGATACACCAACTGTTGTCCAATCTATAATTACAGCATGTGGTGCAATTTTCTGAAACTGAGCCTCTTCTTCAGACATTAGTAACACTGCAGCAGCCCCATCATTTCGTCCACAAGCATTCCCCGCTGTTACAGATCCATCGGCCTTGAAAGCTGGTTTCAGTGAAGCAAGCTTCTCAACAGTCGTTTCTGGTCTAGGATGCTCATCTGTATCTACAACTACTGTTGAACGTTTTTCTTGAATGGCCACAGGTAGTACCTCATCACGAAACCGACCAGATTCAATTGCTCGATGAGCTCGCTGTTGACTATCGTATGCGAATGCATCTTGATCTTCACGAGAGATATTGTATGTAGTAGCTACATTTTCAGCGGTAATCCCCATTCCTAAATGATGACCATACTTTTCTTGAGGCTGTTGTCCATTCTCTTTATTTGAATCTACTAAAGTGGTTTGATCACCACCAAATCGTGAACCACGAATAAAAATGGGTGCATTACTCATGCTTTCCGTCCCACCAGCAATAACGATTTTTGCTTGTCTTGATTGGATTTGCTGTACGCCTGAAGCAATCGCTTGCATCCCTGATGCACAAAGTCGATTCACAGTAAAAGCCGACGCAGAATCTGGTATACCTGCTCGAAGTGCTGCAACACGTGCAACGTTTGAAGACTCTGATGTTTGACGTACTTCCCCTAAGATTACTTCATCTACACATCTTGGTGATAGACCAGCCTTTTCTAGCACTCCTTCTATCACACGTGATGCTAGAAAACCAGATTTAACATTTTTCAAAACACCACCATAACGACCTATTGGAGTTCTAACTCCTTCAGCAATAACAATTCGTTTTTTTTCCATCTCTAATCCCTACCTTCTATTTATCTTCAACCTGTATAAGCACATCATTTTATCTTTTATACAGTAATGCTAATTCTATTGCCATTTGCATCATACTCATAAAATCCTTTACCTGTTTTTCTACCAAGCTCACCTTTTTGTACTTTTGAAGCAACTGTTACTGATGGTTTTTCATTTTCATCACCACTTTCTTCAAATCGTTGCATGCGTACAAAATAGTTCACATCCAATCCTGGTAAATCCATGAGCGCAAATGGCCCAATCGGATGCCTTAAGGCTTTCGTTACTACAAGATCAATCTCTTCAAATGATGCATAGCCATTTTCATACAGAAACACTGCTTCATCCATTAATTTCGCAAGAATACGATTTGCAATGAATCCAGAGATTTCTTTTTTTAATAACACTCCTGTTTTTCCTATTGACTGAACGAAAGCCATACTTGTTTCAGCCGTTTCATCAGAAGTATGTGGCCCCTTCACTACTTCTACTAAATCCATCACAAGTACTGGATTAAAGAAGTGTCCTATGTAATACTCTTTTGGTATGCCTGTTATTCTCTCAATAGCTGAGTTCGTCTTAGTCGTAATTCCATCTTGATCCGTTATGTATATTCCATCAAAAGAACTTTCAATAATTGCATCTAATCTTTGATTTGCTTTTCTTAATTCTCTGACTTCACCTAGAATATATTCAACTTCCTGTGAAAACGTACCTACATAGAGGTCATAATCCTCGTTCCATTTGTTGCGAAGAAAAATACAAGATTCATTTGCCAATTTACCTTTAGCCATACGACCATTACTGGAAACTTCCCATTCCTCAAATAGCTCTCTAACCGGTTTACCAACGAAGGGTTTAGTAGTCTTTTGCTTTAACTGTTCATTTACATGTATGATAATGCCTTCTCGATTCATAACAAATGATGGATACGGTATATCAATTTGATTTAAATACATTTCTTTTCCCCCTACTTATTTAGTAAATAATACCATACCTGTTAAATTGATCCTTCTTTCTATATTACTATCTCTTGCAAATCAGTTAGTAAAACTAATCTCCTAAGTAAGCGACACAAAAGAATTTCCACTTCTAAAAAAGAACAAGATTGATTTAGAGGGATTAATACCATTCAACCTTGTCCTAATATTTTCATTAAATTATCTTCTAATTCATCTAAAAGCTATTTCTTTGCTTTCGTATTCACCAGAGATATGGAGTGAACAGTTACTTATTTTGGTAGGCTTCTTTTAATATGTTCAGAATCTCCTAATACATCATCACATTAATTTCGACAGCCAGACGATTTTTTTATACCCTTCTTTCAAGAATTACTTTCCTCTTTCGTATAATCGTAAAATCCTCTTCCTGATTTCTTACCTAATCGACCTGATTTAACATATTTGGCTAGAATAGGAGATGGTCGATACTTTTCACCTAATGTTTCATAAAGATATTCCATGTTTCGCAGTCTAGAATCAAGCCCTACTATATCAGCTAATTCTAACGGTCCCATCGGATGATTTAAGCCAAGTTTTAAAGCGTTATCAATATCCCGTGCGGAAGCAACTCCTTCCACTAACATGTTCATCGCTTCATTCCCTATTAAGCAATTCATTCGGCTTGTAACAAACCCTGGAAATTCATTCACTTCTACACAAGTTTTGCCGATTTTCTCTCCTAATTCTTTGACAATACTCACCGTAGCTGATGAAGTATCTAGCCCTTTCACAACTTCGATTAATTTCATCTTGTGTACTGGATTAAAGAAGTGCATAGCAATACATTTATCCGGTCTCTTTGTAGCTGCGCCAATTTCTGTAGGACTCATTGTACTCGTATTTGTTGCTAGAATGGTATGTGCGGGACATGCTTCATCTAACCTTTTGAAAATATCAATCTTTAACTCCATTAACTCAAATACTGCTTCAATAACGATGTCAGCGTCTTTAACAGAATCTTGAAAATCCGTAGAATAGGAAAGATTAGCTAATGATTGTTCGAGTACATCTTGCATTAGAAATCCTTTTTTCACACTTGTTTGCATCGTATTTTCAATATATTGTTGTGCATTCTTTAACCCTTCTTCTTTAATATCATGAAGAGTAACCTTGTATCCTCCAAGTGCAGTTGCATAGGCAATCCCTCGCCCCATCGTTCCTGCACCAATAACAGATATGTTTTTCATATATATCACCTTCTACTTTTGATATTGACGTTTTAATTCTGCTGCAATAATATTCTTCTGAATTTGACTTGTACCTTCATAAATTTTCGTAATACGAGCATCGCGGAAATAGCGCTCAATTGGGTATTCTTTAATATAACCGATACCACCATGCACTTGTACCGCTAAATCGGCAACACGATTATATACTTCCGAACCATAATATTTAGCTACGGCCGCTTCTTTTAAAATTCGTTGTCCTTGATCAGCCATCCACGCAACTCGATATGTTAGTGAGCGTAAAGTTTCTATTTCCGTTGCCATGTCAGCAAGCATATGTTGAACCGCTTGCATTTCAAAAATAGGTTTGCCAAACTGTTCTCTTTCAAGTGAGTATTGCATCGAATGATTTAACAATTTCACACAAGATCCTAGGTTTCTTGCTGCTAATCCTGCACGACCATTCGTTAATATTTTCAGTGCATTCACATACCCCATACCTTCTTCACCAAGCACGTTTTCCACTGGAACTTCCATATCTTCAAAGAATAATTCTGCCGAATGAGAGCCACGAAGCCCCATTTTTTCTTCAACCTTTCCTAATTTAAAGCCTGGAAAGTCTTTCTCAACAATGAACGATGTAATTCCTTTTGCACCTTTTGATGCATCCGTTACAGCCATAACTGTAAACACATGGCCTTCTACTGCGTTTGTAATATAATGTTTCGAGCCATTGATAATATATTTATCACCTCTTCGAACAGCCGTTGTCTTTAAGTTTGCTGCATTAGAGCCTGCGCTTGGTTCTGTAAGAGCAAATGCACCAATCCATTCACCAGTTGCCATTTTAGGCAAGTACTTTTGTTTTTGTGCTTCATTTCCCAATTCAACGATACCTACTGATCCAATGCCGGCGTGTGCTCCAACTAATGTTGTATAACCGTTATGCGTCTTACCAATTTCCTCAAATACCGCACATTTACCTACCATATCTAGACCTAAACCACCATACTCTTCTGGAATGCTTAAACCAAACAGTCCCATTTCTTTTGTTAACTGCAAAATATGCTCTGGAATGCGGTCTTCTTCTTCAATTTGCATAGCTACCGGTTCTACTTCTTCTTGTATAAATTTACTTACAACCTGTTTAAGGGCTAGAATATCTTCGGAAAATTCAAAATTCACAATAAATACCTCCTCAATTTTTATAAAATAATGACGAGCTCTAAGTCATCTTCCGTTAAAGTTCAGTTCGTTTGCTCATAATAAAAATTCCCCTATTATTAGATTTGTCCTTTTGATAGCCAAGAGTTTTCGACTTATGTGAATCACCACCTTGAAAAAATTGTAGTAATTTTTTTAAGACTTTCGTGTATCACTGGATATGCGCAACTAATTATACTTCTTCAGCTTTCTCACTACGGTAGATTGATTTACTTGTAGAATTGATGCTGTTTTTCTCGTATTTTTA